>JAQULY010000049.1 GCA_028718445.1 Kiritimatiellia bacterium | reverse complement strand
CGACTCGAAGCGAACGACATGTTCCTGCAACCCGAAGGAATCCGGCGTCAACCCCAAAGCCTTTGCGTCCGTTCCGTCGCCAACCATCAGCCGGACATGACCGTCGGGGACAGCGGCGCTTTCCGTTTGAATCGGCAAGGTGGCGCCGGATATTGCCTTCACATGCCATTGCAGTTCATGAGCGGCGAATTGCGCCGCTTTGGTCGGCTTCTCGGCCAGCACGATCGCCGCCGCCGGCGCGCCGTCCCGGGTCAACGTCAGTTCATCCGCCACGGCGCCGGGCAGCGCGCCCGCAACCGCCGCGATCCCGGCAGCCATCATCAGCCAATCCTGTCGTTTCACCTTGATGTCCCTTCCATAGTCTTTCGCCTTAATCGTTGACCCTAATCTCCCCGCAGAGGTCATCTGCCCTTTTTAGGTTAACCGCCTTCTTAACCGCCACCCTTACTCGGATACCCTTCACCGATCTGCTTACTCGACACGACGCCGATCGTTGCGGATCACGCGCGGCTATCAGCCGTCGCGTTCATCCGGCTTGTTGGCGGAGATGTTCTCTAGTTCCGCCAGGCAATCTTCGACTTCCGATCGGGACCCGGCCTGGAGAGTGCAGAACAGCTTCCGCGATCGGTATTTCAGCCACAGGTTCTTGACGTGCTCCGGTCCGCCCCCGCGTATCTGGCCCTTGCCGAAAGCATCTATGCGGTCGAACAGTTCATTCCAGTCCTTCTGCTCCTGGCCTGCGCCTGGAACCCATTGAATCACGTCCAACCCCTCGATCTCGCACAGGGCATCAAGATGCCTGATGGCGTAGGGGCCGTCGAGATGGTATTCGACAGCATCCAGCCTCCGTATTTCCCTCGCGAGATAAGGTACCACAAACTCGCGGAACATCTGCGGACTGATCATACAGGAGAAGTCGCATTGCGGCACGTTGATGCGGCCGGCGTTGTACATTCCGTGACGCGTGATACTGCCGAAGCGAGGATAGTCCAGCAGCACCGACAGGGCTTCCAGAATCTCTTGATGCGCCTGGTCTATTTGCGTTAAGGCCGAATGGACGACGTCTGGGTTCTCGACCATGGATACAAGAAGCCTTTCGCTTCCATAAACGGCCGCCAATGCGTCCACATTCGCCACAAGCGTATTGGACGCGATCAGGAGTTTCCCGTCACATCTGGCGCGCAACGCCTCCGCAAACTCCACGGTTCGCTTCCACCAATACCCGTCACGATCGAAATGAATTTCCGCGTGCTCCAGGTCTTTAATAAAGGGAACAGCCCATCCTCCCGGTTCAGTTTCACTGAACTTGAGATCGGCTCCCAGCAGGGCTGCGAAATGGTCCGCGGCAAATTCCAGATAGTAGAACGGGATTGCATCGGCGAGGAACTCATGCGTTTCCGCCCACGCAAGCAATTGATCAATGATCGGTTCGTAATCCTCTCTGGCGCCGGAGGCATATCCCGGTTTCTCGACGGCAGTGACGCCTGCCTTGGGGAGTATGGCGGATACCACCGGCCTGGTGTTCTCGCCTTTCCAGAAAGCCCGCCACTGGTCTGTGGCGGCCGCAACATCTCTCTTGAATGCCAATTCCATTTTTTCTCCTTTTGCCAACGTTGTATGAGGGTCGTTGAAGTGTCTCCGACGAAGCGTGGCGACTACGTGGGCGAGGAAGTGTGGGTTAAGGATCTCGCGCCGTCACTTCCCGTATGCCCTTCGCGCCGGGCGCCGAAAACACCTTCAGCATGTGGGGCAGCAAGACGATGTCCACCTGCTGGCCGGCGCCGATCGTCTCGCCGGTGACGCGATCCCGCGCGCCGGAGGACGCGCCCTGGAATCCAACCTTGACCGTCCGAATCTTGTCCGTCCGATTGATCAGGTAGAAGACAAGCGTCTTCCCATCCCGCGCCTCCCAGCCGGCCACGGGATCGGACTCCCGCGTGGGGCTTGCGATCTTGTCGAACTTCAAGTCGGGGATCGCCCGCCAGGCCTGGATGAACCGGCGCAACGACTCCTCCGCATGCCCCGTCACCCAGCAACCGCCGTATTCGAGCGTGTCGTAGTTCTCGTCCGACAGCGCCTGCGCCATCTCCTTGAGATGATAAGGCGCGCTGCGCAGCGCGCCAAAAGCGCCCGAACAGAAATCGGAGGGATAATAGACGAACCCTCCCAACAACTCCTGGTCCGTGGGGCGCTGGGCTTCCGGGAAACGCCGGTCGAAGTTCTTGAACCCGATGGGGTCATGGCAGGTGTTTTCGACGCCGTCCCCGCCAAACGAACGTGCGCCGGACCAACCCAGTTCATGACGATCCTTCACCCGCCGGAGATCGACGCCGCCCGCGGTTGTGTACGGTTTTGTGGCCCCGTACAAACGAGCCGTAGGAGCGTATCGGCGCACCGTGGCCAGCAGTTCCTCGCGTAGCGAAAACGTTTTGTCGCACCGCCATTGAACCCATTCGTTGCTCGCGTTTTGCATCAGCCAATCGTAGCGCAGCTTGAACCGATTCGGATCGTCGTCCGGGATCGGGACATCCACGCCCGTCTCCTTCGCGAAAAGGCCGACCGTGAAATCGTCGTAGGCGGTTTTGAGGTTGCTGAACCAGCCGTCGAATCCCAGCAAAGGCCCCCATTGCCGCGTGCGGAGCCCCCCGAACGCCGGGTATTTCCCATACTGCTTCGCGACGTCCTCCGCCATGGCCAGAAAATACCGGCGCGACACCGGATGCGCCGGATTGAAGGCGGTCGCCCAACCGGCGGGCGGCTTGCCCGTGAAGTCGGTCAGGAACACGCCGTTCGTGTCGCCCGTCCAGGAGGGATCGAATGTCAGCAGATACTCCGGTCTCACCACCTGGACCATTGCGTCCATCACCAGCTTCAGCCCATACTTCTCCGCCACCAGCAGCATGAGCTTGAACTGGTCGCGGAAGAAGGGATCGATGGTCCTGGACCCCCAGCCGGAACTGAACGCTTCGTGAAACACGGGGAAATGGGGGGTGTTGATCATCCGCGTGTTCCCGTATGTGTAGACCGGAACCGACGACACGCTCTCCCCTCGCCACCGGGCGAACTGCCCGTACCGCTCCCAGGTGTCCAGCAACGCCTTCCAGTCGTAGAAACCGTCGGCGAAATGATGGGTGACCTTGAAGACTGCCGGCCGCATGCGACCGTCCTGCCACAACTTGGGCATCATCCGCTGTTCCATGCTCAAGTTCCACTGCTCGCCGACCCATGTGAAATCCTTGTTCTTCCCCCACCCCTCGGCCGGTTCCGGCAACGGCGGCAAGCCGTCCGGATATTCATACAACTCCAGACGCGCCACCGCGCCTTCCGTGGGCGCCATATCCAAGTGCCGATACCGCGCGCCCCGCTGCACCCCATCGGTCAACATCATCACATCCAGATCGCCGTTCGGCCAAACCGGAATGAAAAGCGGACTGAACGCCCCCGCTTCCGGAGCCAGGCCGGCCCACAGGGAATCGGCGTTGTACTGTCCGGAAACCTGGTCGTAGACCTGAACGGGAACCGATCGCGGCGCGTCGTTGGGTATCCAGGCCACCACGACATGCTGCCGGCCCGGATTCTTGACGCGCAGGGTGAACGCGAACCAGCTCAGCTTCGTGAACGTCTTCGTCCCCGGCTCGTTCCACTTCGGCGCCTGCTCGCCTTTTTCGGGCAACCGCCAGACGCCGTTGGTTTGCAGATAGGTTACCCATTGCATCATGTTCGTTCCGGTGACGCGATACTTGCCCGCCGGGCCCTCCACCACCGAACTGGTCCCATTGTCGCGGAACTCATGCAAAGGATCGTTCGTGTTCGTGCAATCGACCGTGTCCACGAGAATGGGTTGAACCTCGGCCTGCCCGCGCTCCTTCGGTGTCGGCAGCGGCGTCGGATCGACCACCACGAATTCCCACGGCCCGTCCACCTGGCTGCCGCCTTCGTCCGTCACCGTGTACTCGAAGGCGCCCTCCTGGTCGCAGGGATAGGCGACATCCGCGACGGCGTGTTCGGCCTTGGCGCGCAAGGAGGCGAAGCCGCTCCAGACGATCGGATCGTCCGTTCGCTGCCGGCGCACGTCGATCCGATAGCGCGTCTCGGCATCCGTCGCCTGCTCGAACCGCAGGACCAGCGGCTCGCCTTTCCGAAACACCAGATCCTCCCGGTCTTTGGGCGTCACCGTGAAACGGGCGGCGGGACTGTCCGGCCCCAGCAGCCCCAGCCTCGGGGAGTAGCGGGCGAGCAGCTTGCCCGTCTCGTCATTCCAGGGGAAGGGACTGTGATACGTATAGACGACGAATTCGTGCTTCCCCTGGGTCAGGTATCGTACAAACCGATACTCGCCGAAAGGACCGCGACGCGCGTCGGAGGTATCCGGAAGGGCACGATACGGACGGTAGTACGCTTGCAGGCCGTCCAGCCAGACCTGGTAGCTCCGCGCCCAGGTCATGCCGGAAACATACTCGTAGAAGCCGGCTTTCGGCACGTCCACGGTGAAGACGTGCCGGTTGTAGAGCGGACGTCGCGGCTCCACGAGCGGAATCCACGACTTGTAGATCGCCTTGCGGTTCTCGTCTTCCGGACGATGGCCGATGCGGTCCGCTGGAATGGGCCGGAACACGAAGGATCCCGGCTCGCGCCATTTGATGTTCATGGTCAGTCGGCCCAGAGGGGCTTCCTCGGAACTTCGGACATACAGCCTCAGCGGCGTCCAGCCGGGAGCCAGCTCGACGGAGCCGCCCTTGTCGAGATCGACGTGGCGGTCTCCGATCCAGCATTCGGCCAAGCTTCCATTTTCGCGCTTGAAGGCATAGACCCCCGGCCGATCGATTCGAAGCTCCCCGAACACGGCCATGGACCATCCGGCGTTCGTGGGGCAGGCGCCTCGGAACTGCTTGGAGTCGAGCGCAAACGCCAGGGACGAAATTGGCGCCGGCGATTCGTATGCACCGAAATGGGCGTCCCCGAATCCGTGTCCCGCCAGGCCGGGCAGGCGCTCCGGCGAGGCCGGTTCGGTCGCGAGAGCCCCTCCGGCCACCCCCGCGGCCACCAGCAGCGCCAGCCAGATCTGCAGGCTGCTTCGATTGATATGCTTCTCTTTCATATTGTTGCCCCTATTTTTCATCGACGAACTCCAGCATCTGGTAGAATCCGTGGTCGTGGAATCCGCGCCGATCCACATCCTTCGAAATGCTGCTCAGCTCGAACGGGATGGCGGCCGGGGCGCTCGACTGGAACTGCTTCTGGTAGCCGGGCGGCAGTGCGCGATTGTGCTCGTAGCGGGAGAACAGGACGGCCCACCGGTCGCCCGGAGTTGGAGCCTTGCGCCCGGCGGCCTCCAGCGCGGCGAACGGAATCCGCATCTCGAACGTCCAGCCCCCGTCCCGGTCGGCGGGGTTGTTGAGGGTGCCGTCGATTCTGACCGCCGTTTCAAGCCCCGACTCGTATTTCTCGGAGTCCTTCCAGTCCCCGAAGAAACGATAGATCGCGTCGTAGGTGGCGTTAAGGGGGCTGAGATGGGTTTCGTAGTACAGCGTCGACTTCAGGGTGGGCATGAGGAAGACTTCGATCGCGTCCTCCTTGATGAAGAAGGGGGCGTCGTGCTTCGTGGAGGCCGCGACCAGATCCGAGTCCTTCAGATCGCCGGCGAGGTAGAGATGGGTGTCGTCCCAGAGCGCCTTGATCGTTCCCTGTGCGAGGGCGGGCTTGCCGGTCGCGAGGCCCCAGAAAGGCCCGATGTCGGCCGCGTTCCTCCAATCCGCCTCGTCGAGCGCGCCGTCGAGCGCGATCGCGCCCCGCGCCCGCCTGGCCTTGAAGACGGTCGGAACATACGGCGTGGCCAGGTATTGCAGGTCGCCGGGGTCGGAGACGGCGAACACGGCCTTCCAGCTGGTGCTGCCGTTCATGCATTTGGCGAGAAGGGTGTTCCAACCCGCCTTCAGATGCACCGTCTGGGTCGCATACGCCTGCCAGGGGCCTGCCGCATAATGCACCACATCCTCGCCGTTCAGCCAGATCTGCAGGAACCAGTCGGAGGCGTAGTAGAGCGTCACGTCGCGTTCGGTCGGACTGTGAATCCACGTAGCCAGATACGCCAGGCCGTTGCCGACCTTGTGTTTGTACGGGTAGTATTTCTCCAGCAACTGCAGGAACTTGTCGTCGCCGATGTCGATCTGCCGCCACTTGATCTTCTTCCCGCCCAAACCGTCGTACTCGGCGGCAAGGTCAATCGCCGTCTCGGGCGCATAGGAGTTTGTGAAGCCCATGAAATTCGGAAGGCCGGTGTCGAATATGCCCACGGCGCTCCAGACCTTGATCGGCTCCGGCGGCAAGGGCGACAATTCAATGGCCGAAAACCGCAGCGGGGTCTTGGACGTGAACGTAATCTCGGCCTTGCCCGCCAGCAGTCCAACAGGCTGAGGCAGCGTGCAATGAATCAGCCGCTGCTTGCCGCCGCTCAGGCGCAGCGTTCCCGCCGGCTTGCCGTTCACCGACACAGCGATCGTTCCGCCCGCTTCGGGAGCGACGAGCCACACCAGCAAGTCGTACTTTCCGGCCGCGGCGACCGTGGGAGCAAACGTGGCCGAGCCCCGCGGCGCCTGCACCGCTTCGCCCCAGGGGATGCCGTCCAGTTCAACGATCGCCAAGCCCTCTCCTTTCATGGCCGGCAGCAACTCGGCGGGTTGGGTGAAGGGCCCCTTGGGCACCCGGCAATTGTATTCGCCATCCGGCCAGCCCAAGGCTTGATACCACCAGTTATGGTCGGCCAGGAACGTGTCCAGCAGATCCCGGACCTGGGCGTAGTTCTTCTGCTCCCAAGCCGCTTCGATCGGCTCAAGCAGATCGGCAAACGTCAACTTCAGATCGCGCCGCCCCCATTCCCGATCGTCGGATGCGATCCCATGTTTGACCTGCACGTACTTCTCTCCGCGCCCTCGGAGAATCTGCACAAGTCCGTTTGTCTGTGGCGTAAGGCTGCGCAGATGGTCGACCTGCTTCTTCAACGCGGCCACCTCGTCCGCCGCCGTCACGATCTCCACCTTCCGAACGCCGCCGCCAACCGACTCGAAAACGGCCGGCATGTAGGCGTCCACTTCAACCCGGATCTCCGGTCCCTTCCCAACCATACGCCCCGTCACTCGGTCCGCGATTCTGGAGACACCATCGTCCAGCGTCACAGTTGCGAGTTGCTTGCGCGCGGTTCGATTGACCAGATAGAACACCGTCTCGCCGGTTCTATCCTTCGCCTGCCAGCAGACCATCATGGCGTCCGCGGCCGGATTTCCATCCATGGCATTGTCGCCCAACCGCCGATAGTCCAGTTCCGGGATCGACCGCCATGCCTGGGCGAACAAGCGCAGCCCCTCGTCCATGGGGGGGAGCATCCACGTCCCGGATACGAAAAAGGTCTCCATGCGGCGGGCCGCCAGGGCTTCCGCCAAACCCTTCAACTGGTAGGGATGCACCCGGATGGCGTTGTCGGCGGCATAGAACCCGTACGGATATTCCCGTCCGCCAAACATGAACGCCGTGTCCGGCAGCAAGTTGGCGAGGCTGCGCCTCAGGGAAGCCGGCTCGCGGACGTCGAAGTTGGCAAACTCGATTGGATCGGGCCGCGCGATCTCGATATGCGCGTGAGGGCTGACAAACTGGCCGCGGTTGCCGTAGCCCAGGTCGCGACGCCCCTTCACCTGCTCGGGGTCGAGGCCTGCTTCACGAGTCGGCGTGGACGTCGCGTACATGCGCGCATTGGGCGCGTATTTTTGCAGCTCCGCCGTCATGGCTTCCCGCAGTTCCAGAGCCTTCCTGCAGCGCCAGGACAGCCACGGCTCCTTGCAGTTGGCCAGGATCCAGTCGCGTAGGGCTTCCTTCTTGCTTTCTGCTTCTATTTTAGGCACATCGATGCCGGTCTCCTTTTCGAACACGCCGATGCTGAAGTCGTCGTAGCCGGTCAGGTCGGACGAATACCAGCAGTCCAGGTTCTGCGGGAGCGCGGCCCCCCACTGGCGGGTGTAGACACCGGCAAACGCGGGATACTTCCCATACTGCTTGCCATATTCGCCCATCATGTCGACCACATACTGCTTGGCGAGCGGATGGGCTGGATTGGGCAGATAGAAGCAATACCGATCGTTGACGAAAATACCTTCCTTGTCGTACTTCTTCTCCTTGTCCGTCGCCAGGATCTGGGCGTAATTGAGCCGCTGCATCATGAAGTCGATCACGAACCGCAGCCGGTACTTCTCGCACAGCAGCAGCATCATCTTGAACTGCTCGCGCTCGAAGGGATCCACCTGGCGCGCTTTCCAACCGACGCTGTAGCCTTCATGCAGTTTCGGGGAGTGGGGCACGTTCTGCAACGTGGTTCGGCCATAGTCGTAGACAACCCAGCACAGCAGGTTGGCTCCGCGGTTGGCCGCGTACTGGCCGCACCGGTCCCATGCCGTGAACAGGGCTTCCCAATCGTAATAGCCGGTCGGCCAGATCGCGCCGTTGCCGGGAATCATCTCGTTGCCTTCCCAGACCTTGGGCATTGTGAGCTGCTCCATGCCCAGATCCATCTGCTCGCCCGTCCACCCGAATTCCTTGTCCGTGTCCCAGCCGGCGGCCGGCGCGGGATTGCCGGGGATGCCGTCCGCCAGCTCGTACAGCTCGATCCGGCTCGCCGCCGTCTGGCGATTCAACGAGGAACCCCAGGTGCCGCTGTTGATGGCGATCACGTCCAGCGTGTTTGTGTTGGGCCAGGCGACAAACCGGGCTTGACCGAACGGCGCGGACGCCGGCGCGTCGCCCGCTTCGATCAAGCCCGTGTGCGGCAGGCCCGTGACCGGATCGAAGGCGAAAACGGAGATCAAACGGCGGATGTCGTTCGGAAATTCCACAACGACCAAATGCGGCCGACCGGGATTCTTGACCCTAAAGGTGTAGGCGAACCAATCGAGTCCGTAAAAATGCGCCGTGGCAGGCGCTCCCGATTGCGTCTGCTGCCAGATCCCGTTTGTGCCTTTGACGTAGGACGTGTCGAACGTGCCCCGATCGCCCACCACCCGGTATTTCCCGACCGTGCTCTCCACGATCTTGCTGGTTCCATTGTCCCTGAATTGGTGTTCCTTGTCTTCCGGCAGCGTGCAATCGATGCTGTCCACCAGGATCTTCTTCTCCTGGTAGCCCTGCGCAGCGGTCGGCAGCTGCCTGGGCGTCGCATCCACCACCACGAACGCCCAGGGGCCAGCCAGGACCTGCCCCGACGCATCCTTGACCTGGATCTCGAATCCGCCTTCCCCTTGGTCGCAGGGATAGCTGAACTCGCCGGCGGTCCGCGCAGATCCGCCCTTCAGCGCGACGGTCTCCTTCCACAAGACGGCTCCGTCGCCACGCTGCTTTCGCACCGTGGCTTCATAGGTCGCCGGCGCTTCCGTCGCCTGTTCGACCCGGATCACCAGCGGCTCGCCCTTGCGGAACACCATGTCGTCGCGGTCCTTGACGACGATGGAGCGGGTCTGCTCCGGATCGTTCGCCGTCACCCGGTACGCGCCGAAGCGGCAGAAGGAAAGCACGCGGTCGAGGAGGTCGTCCCAGGGATAGACGCTGCCCATGGCATACAGGCGCACGGTGTGGGTGCCCTTTTCCAGATAGCGCGTCACCCGGTGGTTGTTCCGGAACTCAAGACCGAATTCCGTCTGACCGCCTCGGGGCTGGAAGTAGTAGATCTGCTTGCCGTCCAGCCAGAGAATGGTGTTGCCGAGCTTGTTGCCGTACTGGGCGATGAAGGCGTAGCAGCCGTCTTCCGGAGCTTCGAACGAAAAGTCCCGGTAATTGTGAATCGAGGTCGTCCCCTTTTCGAACGGGTAGTCGAAGACAAAGGCCGATTTCCGGTCGCGATCCGCCTGCGTGTGCGACAGCAGGCTCGAATCGATTTCTCCAAACGCGGCGGTTTCGTCGTAAGCCCATGTCAGATGCACCTTCATCTTCCAGCCGATTGGCGGCGTCGCCGACTTCACGAAAAGTTGGAGCGGCGCCGTTCCTGCCGGAAGCGTTGTCGTTGTCTTGCCGTCCAGCGCCGCCTGGCGACCGCCAATCCACAATTCGGCAGGACTGCCCCGCTGCGCAAAACGATACCGGCCCGCCTTCGGAATCGCGATCCGGCCCGTCAGCATCGCGGACCACCCCATGTCGCGGCTGAACATCGGGCCCTTCTTGATGTCGTGGTTAGGCGCCGGCCAGGGCATGGGCCCCAGGTCCTTCTGGAAATTGAGCGAGTTGGTCTCGAACGTTCCGGCGACATGGATGAACGAGGGATTGCCAAAGTACGTCACGGCCAGCCCCGGCTTGACCGCCGCGTCCTCGGCTCTTGCCGTTGGCACCAGCAGCAGAGCCGCCGCCATGAACACCAGCACGTGTTGAATCATATTTGGTCCTTCCGAACGGGCCGGATTGTCCGGCTTGCACGCGCCAGTCTAGCCTGGCGCACCCGTTTCATGACGCTATTCTTTCTTAGCTCGTGACAACATAGGAGAGCGCCCCCGAAAACACAATGCACTGGTCGCTTGTGCCAAATGCACTCATCGCTTGCGCCACGTCGGCTAATCGCTTGACTGGCATGTGCATATCGCCCAGACTTGCTGGATGAAGATTAACTGGGACCGGTACCGAGTGCGCATCCAATATCTTGGATGGAGTCGATGGAGCAGCGGAACGACCGACGCGCACATATGGACGCCGCCGGGAAGAGAAGTATCCGATCACGCGCTCATCTTTGTCATCGAGGGGCAAGGTCGAATGTGTCTGAAACAAGGCTGGGCGCCCATGCGTTCCGGCTTCTGTTTGTGGCTGCGCCCCGGATGGCGATACACCGCCACTCAGCAAGCGGACCACCCCGTCGCGTCGCGCTTCATTCACTTTGTACTGACCGATTCGGAAGGGCGCCTGTACCCCGACGATGCGCCGTTGCCGCCCGAGTACATTGAGGCGCCAGACCCGGCGTTGATGGATGCGACCACGCGCCGCATCGTCGAACGCTGCCATGGATTTGCCATGGGAAGAACCGATCCGCCCTTCGGCAAAGACATCGCGGAAGTCGCGGAGGCATTGCTTACCGGGTTGCTGATGGAGTTGGACGCTGTCACGGACGGTGCATCGGACTATCATCAACCGCGGTTTCCGCCGCACTATATGCAGGTGGTGCGCCAGGCAATCGGGTGGATCGGCGAGAGTCCATTTGAGCCAAAATCCGTCGCCGAACTCGCGCGCCGGTCGTCATACAGCGTCAGCAACTTCTCCCGAATCTTCACGCTGGTCACGGGACAGTCTCCGCAGCACTTCTCCATTCGCACCCGTCTCTCCCATTCCAAGCGCCTTCTGCGCGATACCGACATGCCCGTTGGCGAGATCGCCATCTCCTCCGGCTACCGGGACGTGTACTTCTTCTCCCGTCAATTCAAGAGTTTCCATGGAATCAGCCCGACGAAGTTCCGCCAGCAGCACCGGGCGGGGCTTGCGGCCGTCGGCGATAAATCCAAATTCGACAAGCGATGCGTGCATTCTGTAACGAACGTGATCGATGTATGATTTACCTAGTTACAGCGGGTTAGGTTCGGCAAGAGCGGAGGGCTTTCGCATGTCAACGGATACGGGAACTGGAAGACGAACGTGGAGGCTGGCGGCGCTGGGGTTGGCATTCGTGTTGTGGGGCGGAGCGGCGCACGGCGCGAATGCGACCGGGGGGACGGTAACGAACTACACGCTGAACGGTATCCCCTACACCGCCCACATCTTCACCAATAGCGGGGAACTCACCGTCAGCGGCAACCTGGTTTGCGATGTGCTGGTCGTTGGCGGAGGCGGTGGCGGAGGCTGGAGCAGCGCAGGGGGTGGTGGCGGCGGCGGGCTGCAATACCAGACGATTGCCCTTACGGCGGGCGTCCATGCCGTCACGGTCGGCGCGGGCGGCGCGGGCGGGAGCAACAACCTGACGCCAGGCGCCACGGGTGGCGTCAGCAGCCTCGGGTCGCTCATCGTGTGCGCGGGGGGCGGTGGCGGTGGGAGCGGTGATGCCGCGACCCCTCCCACCAGTGGCGGGTCGGGGGGCGGCGGCAGCTGCCTGCAGAAGCTATCAGGAGCAAACGGCATCGCGGGCCAAGGCTACGCGGGCGGCAAGGGTGTGATTAGCGCAGATACCTCTATCCGCAGCGGCGGTGGCGGGGGAGGCGCCGTGGGGTACGGCGGCAACGGGGTAAGCAACGTCTGCGGAAGCGGGGGCAGCGGGTTCGCGTGCGACGTTTCGGGGGCTATGACCGGCTATGCGGGCGGTGGAGGCGGGGGCGGGTATTTTTCAACACCCGGCACCGGCGGCTATGGCGGCGGGGGGAAGGGCGGCTCGAACAGTGTGGACGCCATCAACGGCACGGCCAGTTCGGGCGGAGGCGGGGGCGGCGGCGCGGGGAGCAGTGTTACCCGGAAAGGTGGTAATGGGGGCTCGGGCATCGTGATTGTCCGCTATGGACCTGGTGTAAAGCACGCCGACCCAGCGAACGGCGGGGCGGTGCGAAACTATACGTTGAGCGGCACCAACTACACAGCCCACTTCTTTGGGGAGAGCGCAACGTTGACGCTCAGCCGCGCGCTGCGATGCGACGTGCTGGTCGTTGGCGGAGGCGGTGGCGGAGGCTGGAGCAGCGGCGGAGGCGGTGGCGCCGGCGGTCTGCAATACCAGGCGATCACCCTTCCGGAAGGCGTCTATAACATCACCGTCGGCGCGGGCGGAGTGGGGTCGACCAACACGACGCACAGCGCCGGGACAGGCGGCGTCAGCAGACTCGGATCGCTCATCCTTAGCACGGGCGGCGGTGGCGGGAGCTCTTATGCGACCGCTCCCACCAGCGGCGGGTCAGGAGGTGGCGCCAATGGCTGCAGCACCGCCTTGGGCGCCAGCGGGACCTTCGGCCAGGGCTCCGCGGGCGGCAGCAGCACGAACTACGGCAGCGTCCGCAGCGCAGGAGGAGGCGGCGGGGCCACCGCGGCGGGCGGCAACGCGGTGAGCGACGTCTGCGGGAACGGGGGCAGCGGAGCCGCTTACGACATTTCCGGGCAGACAATGGGCTATGCCGGCGGCGGTGGCGGCGGCGGGTATTTTTCCACTCCCGGCACCGGCGGCTATGGCGGCGGCGGTGACGGCAGCACCCTCGATGTCGGCCTCAATGCCCGTGCCGGTTCGGGCGGCGGCGGGGGCGGGGGAGGAACCGGCGCCATCCGCAATGGCGGTGCGGGAGGATCTGGTGTCGTGATTATCCGCTATGACCCCAAACCGCCGCCAATGGGCACGGTGATCAGCATCCTCTAGCCTCGATTTCCACGGCGCCGGCAAACAGCTAACACTCGACATTCTCCACCAAGAGTCGGTTGAAAGATCCCAACTCAGCCGCCCGGCCGTTTCGCTGTTTCCCGCCGCACGACTCCCGAATCATCATTTCCATGGGGATGTGCGCGATCGCGTGCCGTTTAGACGGCTTCTCCATCTCGCGCAGAAGCACCTGCATGGCAAGGCTGCCCATGCGCTCCAGATCGAGGTGAGCCGAACTCAACGGCACGCGCAGCATCTCCACGTTCTCCAGGTAGTCGCCAAAGCCCATCACCGCCACGTCCTCGGGCACGCGTAGGCCCAGGCTCAGGGCCAATCGAATCAGATTCATCGCGTCTTCGCCTATTTCCGACACAAAGGCCGTCGGCCGATCCGCGGAGGTTAACACCGCCCTCAATCCGTCAGCCGCCGGTAATTCGCCCGGTTGGCCTCGTCGAAACGGAGCGAGGTCATCAGGCCGTCCACGCGTCGCTCCAGGAGCGACTCGATCTCGGAAGCTTCGTCTTCGATCCCCTGTTCCACATTGCTCAGGAGCGTGTGGTACCCGTGTCGTTTGGCTTCCGCCGCGACCCCCATGGCGACTCTGGTGAAATAGGACATGCGGATTGACGGCAGAATGACGGCGACGGAAAAGGTGCGGCCCGTGAACACGCTGCGCACCAACCGGTTCGGCCGATAATTCATCTCCTGGGCAATGCGCCAGACGCGATCCCGCGTTTCCTGGGTGATCCCCTTTTCGCGCCAGCGATCGTTGATGACTTTGGAGACCGTGGCATGCGAAACGCCGGCGGCTCTGCCAATGCTGACCATGGATGCTTTTTGCGCCATATCCGTTTTACCGGATGACGATGACGGTCCGTGGCGGCCCCGACGGCTTGAGCTGATCCAGCGTAATCATGTTGGACAGCACGTTCACCCGGCAATCTAGTCCATTCAACAGGTTGGTCTTCGAGAAGAAGGTGCCGCTCGACTTGGCGGTGTAGGTCATCACCGTGACGACCGTGCCCGGGTCAAACCAGAAATCCGAGGCCCGTTCGATCGAAAGCGTGTCGCTCAAATAGGCCGTGCCGTTCACCTGGATGGGCTTCCACCCGGATGGCGGCAACACCACCTTCAGCGTCGCATCCCCGTTCGGTATCATGTTGAAGGCATTGGCGCAAACCTCGCCCCCCGCAACCGCCAGAACGGTCGTATTAGACTTATAGGCGGTTCCGCCCACGTTGATGGCGCCGGCGGTCAGCAAACCGCCGTCAATCGTATATGTGCTGGTTTCGTCCGCCGCCCAGCCGATCTCCAGGTTGTTGGCGATCTGGTTCGTTCCTCCATGTTGATTGACGGCATACAGGCCCCCCGATAGGCCGCCCATCAGGAATTTGTTCGTCAGGGTCATGACGCCGTCATACAGGTTCAAGGTCGCGTTCTGAACGAACGTGCCGCCCACAGGAGTGCTCCCCATGATGATTTCGCCTCCGGTCAACGCGCCGCCTGTCACGTCAACCCGGCTGGTGGAGTTTCCATGGTTCGAGAGATACATCTTCGGGAACGTCACTGTCCCAGCCGTTTGCGTCATGCAACCCTCGCCGGTCCCATACGCGACGGATATTGAAGCAGCATCCAACTCGCCTCCATGGACGTTCAAAACGCCCTTGTGCCCTTGACCAACCGTGAGGTATCTCGTCTTCACGAAAGCCGAACCCGCCACATTCAAGACCGCGACGCCGCCGGTATGGGAAATTTCGTTTCCGAGGAGCAAAGTCTGGGCCACGGTCAACCCTCCGTTGGTGATCGTGTACGTGCCCCGGGTGCCGTGGGTGCGGGCGACATAGAGGGTGTTGAACGTATTGGTTCCCCCGTTCTGCTCAAAATAGCTGACGCCGCCATCCCGTCCCAAGTCGAACCCCGATGAAACATGTACGCTCCCGCCATCCTGGATCAGGCGGGAATCACCTTGGTACCCCATCCATAACTCGGGTGTCGACAGTTTGCCCCGAACCCGCATCGTGCCCAATATCCCATAGTAGCCTATATAACACCGCGTGCTCGCCGTCAGATCGCCGGTCGGTTCAATGTCCACAGTGCCCAGCCCCAGGCGCGCGACCTGCAGTTGCGTCACCTGCTGGACATCCGAAACGACGGCCGTGTTCGTCCCGGAATCGGTGGTGCCAACGCGAGCCGTGTCCACAAGCCCGGGCACCGCCCCGCCATTCCAGTTCGTGCCGACATTCCAATTCCCTTCCGTCTTGTTGAAATCGATGGTCGCCGCCTGAGCGCTTGTGCCCGCCAGACATCCCGCCACCATGACCATGAAGCATTTCCTTAACATAGCGATCTCCTATGCTAACTGTTCACGGCGTCTCCTTGCCCGCGTTTCCGCCCGCCGCATGCGGAACCGCATAGGAAGTGGCCCCAGCCAGTTCCAGCGCGAATGCGTTTTGGTTTCCGACCAATCCTTTCAAGCGTTCCATCAAGATTCGTTCGGCAAAACCAGCCAGATGCTTCTTCTCACGATTTGCCCACGATTTCCCGTGTCCGACGCCCTGGCCGTTTCGCTGTGTTCATCCCGCACGACTCCCGAATCACCATTTCCATGGGAATGTGCGTGACTTCGTGCCGTTTCGACGGCTTCTTGATCTCGCGCAGAAGCACCTGCATAGCCAGGCGGCCCATGCGCTCCAGATCGAGGTGAGCCGAGCTCAGCGGCACGCGCAGCATCTCCACATTCTCCAGGTAATCCCCAAAGCCCATCACCGCCACGTCCTCGGGCACGCGCAGTCCCAGGCCCAGGGCCAGTCGAACCAGATTCATCGCGTCGTCGTCCATTTCCGTGACAAAAGCCGTCGGACGATTCGTGGCGGTCAACACCCCTCGCAATCCGTCATCATTACCGGTCATTTTCACATGGACGGGCGCAAGCCGATGGGCCTCCATGGCCCGGCGATATCCTTCGAATCGGTCGAGAATGTGGGGAAGCGCGATCACGTCCCCGTAATAGCCTATTTTCCGATGCCCCAGCCCGATCAAATGCTCGGTCGCCGCGCGCATGCCCGCCTCGTCGCCCCCAACCACTGCCGGGCAGGGCACATCGGGATAGTAGGAGTCGAAAAAGACCAGGGGAACGCCTTGCCCGATCAGGCGCCGGTAATTCGCCCGGTTGGCCTCGTCGAAGCGGGGCGATGTCATCAGACCGTCCACGCGTCGCTCCAGGAGCGACTCGATCTCGGAGGCTTCGTCCTCGATCCCCTGTTCCACCTGGCTAAGGAGTGTGTGGTACCCGTGTCGTTTGGCTTCCGCCGCGATCCCCATGGCAACTTTGGTGAAGTAGGAAATGCGCATGGTCGGCAGAATGACGGCCACGGAGAACGTGCGGCCAGTGAACACGCTGCGCACCAACCGGTTCGGCCTGTAATTCATCTCCTGGGCAATGCGCCAGACGCGATCCCGCGTTTCCTGGGTGATACCCTTCTCGCGCCAGCGATCGTTAATAACTTTCGATACCGTGGCATGCGAGACGCCGGCGGCTTTGCCGATGCTGACCATGGATGCTTTTTTCGCCATATCCGTATTGGTTACAACTGTGACCTGGACTATAATAGATCAGAGGCAAGCAGTCAAGCCCCTTATTGATCTTGTATCCGGTCCACTTCCAGGGAACCTTGGCCCGAACGCGGTTGCGGTGGCGCGCGTAGGCATCCTTGCCGTCGTCTTACATGCGCCACGCGAAAAACGCACCCGCTGGCTTAACTCTCTGCCCACAGCCGTACCGGCCCCAGCAGGCCGGCCGGCAGCCTGGCCGCTCGGAGCCGATTGGCCGGCGCGTTGGCGATATTGATGACAAGCTCGTGCTCGCCGGGCTCGACATCCTTGATCTCCGCGGTGTAGGGCGGCCAGGGCGTAACGGCCAGACGCCGACCGTCTATCGCGATCTCGGCAAGATCCTCGACCCGCCCCAGGTCCAGAGCCAGACGGCCCGCCGCGGGCGGAATGGAGACGCACTTTCGGTAGCAGGCCATGCCGGAAAAAGTCGGAAACCCGAGAGTGTCCCACGGTTGCAGCGCCGCCAACGTCTGGGCACAACCGCTGGAACGCAGGTAGGGACAGGCCAGATGCGCGTACCGGTAATCCGTCGTGAAATCGCCAACCAG
>JAQULY010000048.1 GCA_028718445.1 Kiritimatiellia bacterium | reverse complement strand
GTGGCCTCAAGTACACCGTTCCGGCCGAGGAGCTGCCATTGCTTCCACCCATCGCCCAGACTTGGTTGGTCAGGACCATGCCGCTCACCTCGCCATAGTGGATGGCGATGCGTCCGCCTCCGCCTCCGCCGTAGACACTTGATCCTCCATTGCCGCCATTGACCGTAACAACTCCAACACCGCTAATCCGGTCGGCCTCGATGTAAATACCGCCGCCGCTTCCGCCCGGAGCACTGCTCCCACCTGCCGCCCCATCCGCACGGATGGCCCCGTCCACAACCAATTCCCGCGCGCTAAGTCGCACCAAGCCGCCGCCGTACGAATTGCCACTCGCACCGCCGCTGCCAAGTTCGTTCGGATTGCGAAAGTCCCCATAGACAGGGTTCACCGTGTCAGCCGCGTAATAGACTCCGCCCATCCCTCCGTAGCTGCCGCCGCCCCTGCCTGTCGCCGCGCCATTCGTCGTGTTGCCAAACGTACGGCCGACGCGGTAACCACATCCCGCGACATTGATGGAGCTGTTGCTGACGATCAGAAGCAGGTTGCTGACCGTGACTGCCATGGAGTACTCGGCGCTGGTGGTGGCAGCCGAGTGCGTCACCTTGGCGTTGTGGGCCAGAATGAGGTCTTCGAAGGCATGTTCACCATTGATGGTCAGCGTGGCGTTGGAGACGATCAGGGACTCGCCGTCGTAGACATGGTTGGTCACGCCAATTGTCGTGTTCTTCGAGATGACGTTCGTCCCGGCCACGGTCATCCCGGAAAGACAAAGCCAGGCGACAGTCGCGGACAATGTGAAATGTCTGAAAATAGCTTTCATCATCGGGGTCCCTCTCTAATGCACCTGGATATTTCCCGATGTGAGCGGCTGGTCGCGCACCTCGTAGATCGGCGTGCCCGCGGCTTCCGCACCGGCCCAGATGCGGATGGTGAAGCGGTCGCTTGCGCCGTAACGCCCTCCGCCAGGTTCGTCCACGTCTATGCAGAAGACCTGGAAGGTATATGTGCCCGAACGTTTCTTGAGCGTGCCCGTGCCCTCGAACTGCGCGCATGGGCCGTCAATCAGTAGCCACCGAATCGTGTCGCCCTTGAGGTCAATGTCGGCGTCCTTGCAGCGATATTCGAGATGGCCCTTGGAACGCGCGCCATCCGTCTGGGCATTGAAGCCGAAGTTGGCGCGGCCGGGCGTGCCGTGTTGCGGGTCGTCAACGTTGACCGCGCCGCCGCCCGTGACCTTGCCGCTGCCGCCGCCAAGCGACACCAGCATCGCCTCGATCTCCGGCGCCAGGAACCAACTCTCGGGCGCGGTCGCAACCGCGACGCGATAGAGCCCGGGCCCGACGTTCAGATCGAGCGCGGCCACACCGTCACTGTCGCACCAGGCAGTTCCGCTGTAGACGTTGGTCTGAGTGTCGTCCGCCAACAACCGGTCGAAGCCGAAGCGCACGGCCGCGCGCGCCAGATCGCCGGGATAGCCGTCGGCCTCCTGCGTCACCAGCGCGGCCGCCCAGCATCCGCCGGTCTCGATCATGGTGTCGCCCACGTATTCGAGCGCCGCGCGTTCCGTCCGGATCGTCGCCGCGGCCGTAGCCTCCGCGTTCCAGAGGAAGCGCGCGTCGTCGCGCCGGAAGACTGCGCCAAGGAGATGCACGCCGGGCGCCAGGTCGCCAACGTGCGTGAGTTCGGCATAGCCGTTCGCATCCGTCATGGCCGTACCCGCGGGAGCGCCGTTCACGGTGAAGCCCACCGTGACGCCTGCCACGGCGGTGTCGCCGGCCAGCAGCCGCGCCCGCAGGCACAACGCATCGCTGTATTCGGCGGCAGCGTCAGCAAGCGTCAGTTGCGTTGCGGCATATACACCAAACGCGATGTTGGTGGAGGCCACGTTGCCCGCGCCATCGGTGGCGACCGCCGCGAGCGCGTGCGCCCCTGGCACAGCGACCGTATCGCCGGACTGGAAGGGCGCGCCATCGAGGGTCAGCGTCAGCGAGGCCACGCCGGACTCCGCGTCCTCCGCCGTCACGATCGGCGCTACGCTGCCCACGTAACGGTCGCCGGGGGGGACCGATGACCAGATCGTCGGCGGAGTCACGTCGGACGGCACTAACGTAACCACGTTGACGATCTGCGTTACGCCGGCGGCGTTGCCGCTGAAGTCGCGCGCACTGTAGACAACCTCGTAAAGCCCTGTGGCGGCGTAGACCACCGGCAACTCGGGAACGCTGGTGACGACGGGATTGGGATCGCAATTGTCGCGCGCGACCGGCGGCGGTCCCGTGAAGACACAGGTTCCGTTCGTGCCAAGCGTCAGCTCGATCGGCGCCGGCGTCTCCATTAGAGGCGGTGTCACGTCCACCACGCACACCGCCTGCGCGAATCTCCCGGTGTTGCCCACCACGTCGGCGGCCCAGTAGTTCACCCAGTTCGTGCCGACGCCAGCGAAGAGACAGGGAAGCGCAGGCTCGCCACCGCACACGGGCGCGGGGTCGTAGTTGTCCGTCACTGCCGGCGGCGGTCCCGCGAATAGAGCGCGTCCCTCGTCATCGGCCGCCAGCACAATCTCGTCCGCCGCGTCGAACCTGGGTGCCTCGGCATCCACGACCAGGTCAATGCAGGCGCTGTCGTTGGCCGCCTGCGGGTCTTGCCAGGCGTTGTCCAGGCCGCGCACACCGGCCGTGAACGTCAACACGGCCAGACCTTGCGGCGCCAGACCGAAGCGTTCCAACGCGCGGAGGCCGCCACTGCTTTGCTCGACCCAGAGCGATCCGTCGCCGCCCGAGGCGATCAACGGTGCGCCGCCGGTTTCACCCAGCCCCGGCACGGAGGTCAGCAGCGCGCCCGTCGCATCGTAGATCCACACGCGGCCATCGGGGTCATCGGGCGCGGCCGCACCGGCGGCAACGGCGAAGCGGCCTCCATCCAGCGCGGCCAGTCGCGACCCGAAGCGCGCACCGGAGCGCGGATCGGGATGCGACACGACCGCGCGCACGCGGCCGTCGCCGTCGCACACATAGACCATGCCGCAGTCATCGAACCCGGCGTAATCGGCGCCGGGCGCGCCGACCGCCACGCCATCCGCAACCAGACACAACCCTGCGCCGAAATCCGCGCCGGCGTCGGGAGAGATATTCTCGATGGCGACGCGGACGGTCAATCCGGTGTTGTAGAGATAGACCACGCCCGCCGCCATCTTGGCGTTCGCATCCTGTCCGCTCGCGCCGACTGCCAGGCGGTGTCCATCGAAGGCAAGGGTTTCGCCGAAGCGGTTGCCGGCTTGCGGGGCGGGATCGAGCGCGGCGCGCACCGTCGCATTGGTCTCGACAAGATAGACGGCGCCGCTCTCCGCGCCGCCGGCCGCCGCCGGCGCGCCCACGCACAAAACGCCGTTACCGGCGCCGGTCAGCGCGTAGCCGAAACGCCGCTCTTCGCATCCTGCCGGCGCGGCCAGATCGCCTGCCGGCAGTGCGTCGGCGTCCAGCAGGTGAATCCGCCCCGCCGCGTTCGTCCCGTCGGGAAAGGCCGCAACGGCGGTCATGCCACCCCCAATGGATGCTACCGCGAAACCGAAGCAGCCGTCGGGCCGCGGGTCGGGAGCGGGCACGGTCTGGAACGTGCCGTCGCCATGGCGCACGAGTGCCTGGCCGCAGCGCACGCCGCCAACTTCGGCGTCCGGTTGTCCAACCGTCAAACGGCCGTCGGCGCTGGCGCCGAGCGCGAGTCTGCCCGCCGCGACCGGCATGGAAGCGGTGACCGCGCCGGCGAACGGCGGCAGTGCCAGCGCCCGAACGTGCAGAGCCGCGTGGCCACCACTGGGCAGCGCCTCCAAGACCCAGTTGTTGCCCGCCGCGTCGGCATAGCCGCATGTGGCGCTCGCCGAGAGACGCCGCACGCCGGCGCCGTTCAGCGCCACGGCGGCGGCGCCCGCGCCGTCCGGCCCGGCGTTCTCCAGGGAAACGCCGAGGGCGAAACGATCGCCGGGCTTGACGGCCGGACGGTCGCAAGCGAGCGTTACGCCCAGGTCGGCCAGCGTCAAGGCTTCGAACCGCGCGACGATCGCGCGATCGCGATCCATGGAGAGCGTAATGTCGGCATTGGGCGTCTGCTCGGCCGGGACGTCGCCGCTCCATTCCACAAAACGGCCGGCGGCGTCCGGCGCAGCAGCGATGGCCAGCGTCGTCCCGGCGGCGTACCAGCCGCCTGTAGCGGAGACCGTGCCCGGCCCGGTCACGGCGACATCGAGCCGCCGCCAGGCGGGACTCTTGTCGGCGGCGCCGGATACCACGATGCGCGTCGACTCGGCGGGATCGAGGTCTTCGTGAACGATATGAAAGCCCTCGGTCCCGACGCCTTCGGCCGAGACCAGCACGCGTACGACCGCGGTATCTTCAGGACGGAAATCGCCAAGCTCGAAGCTCAGCGCGAGAGCCACGTCATCGGCGGCCAGGCGCGGAACACGGTTTTGCGCGTCAGGACGATCACGCAACAGTTCGAGCGAGCCGGTCTGAGCGCCGGCGGTCTTCGCATAGCCGGACTCGGCGACCGAGAAACTGTCAGGCGCGGCATCGTTGGGGCCAGCCCCCAGAGTGCCGTGGACGGCGGCACACTCGTTGAAGAAGGTGTTGGTGTGTTCGCCGATCTCGCAGTCGAGGTAGTAGACGAAGCGCACGTCGGCATGCGTGGCGGGGCCCGTGTTACTCAGCGTGTAGACCAGGGTGACGGTCTCGGCGCCCGGTTGGACCTCGCTCTGGAACGCGACGGTCATGCCTAGCGGCAGTTGGCCTTGCGCGAAGCTGCCGGCAATACCCGGACTCGCGCCGTTCAGGTCCAAACCCGGTACCGCCAGAAATGCATCCTGGAGAAAAGCGTGTCCGCCAGCGCCAAGGAGGAACTGCCGTCCGACCTGAGTGCCACTTGCGCCCGCTGCCGTGAACTCGAATACGCCGCCCAGTGCCGAATAAACGCTCGAGATAACGATCGCCCACACACAAGCGGAAAAAGCCACACCCAAACGCAACGCGCGTTTCGTTGACATCGCACCCCTTTAAATCATTACGCCCGCGATCCGGATCTGCGGATCGAAGCCGACGCGGGGAGGTTACGGGTTTGAAGTCAGGGATGTCAAGCGTTCCCGCATGGCAAACGGATCTTGATTCGCCGACAACTTTGTGGATCGGAACACGATAGCGGGCGACGAGAGCGGTTGACGATTGAGGACTCTCTACTCGTTATCCGCTCTCGTCGCCGATCTCGTGCACCGGATCGGGGTTTCCGGGGTCTCCAGGGTCACCAGAATTTAGCCTATTGCGCTACCTTGCTTTGGGATGCGCCGCTCAGACGGCAACACCACTCCACCGCCAACGCGCTTGCATCGGCTCATACGCATACCACATCACCCCGTCCGCATCCAGCGCGGCGTCCAACTGCTCCATGAACCGCGTGTAGTCCTACGGAGCCAGGAACAACGCCGCGCGTCCGTTCTCCCTCCCCGTCCGATGATACTTCGCTCCCGCACACCGAACTCGCCAAGGTCGTGCCATGCGGACGATTAAACCACAACACGCACCCTCACCGCAGCTATATTCTATGTTCTAGGTCTGACCCTGAGAGCCCAGGTCTGACCCTGGAAGCGGATCCCCTACCCCACGGGATGGCGGGATGATCGCGGCCACGGAGTGGTGGCGGGGGCGAGGGTAAAAAGGGCGGCACTACTCGCGCAGGCCGCAGGGGCGCAGAGTGGAGAGGGACGGAGAGCGGGAGCGGCTAGGGACGTGCCGGTGAAGGCGGAGACCCGAGTTTGGTCGGACGGCCGGCATAGGTGGAGGGCCAGGAGGAGGCGAAGGGGGTAAGGTAGTAGATGGTGGCGGGGGTTAATAGAAATATCTGCAATTCCAGGGTTGGGGGAAGGCCGGCGAAGTAGACGCTGGTCAGAGCGCGGCAGCTGGCGAACGCGAAGGAGCCGATGGAGGTGACGCTGGAGGCGATGGTGACGCTAGTCAAGGCGGTGCAGTCACTGAACGCCCACTCGCCGATGGTGGTGACGCTGGAGGGGATAGTGACGTTGGTCAGGGAGTGGCAGGCCTTGAACGCGGCGTCGCCGATGGTGGTGACGCTGGAGGGCATAGTGACGCTGGTGAGGTTGGTGCAACCGCCGAACGCCCAATCGCCGATGGTGGTGACGCTGGAGGGGATGGTGACGTTGGTCAGGGAGTTGCAGTAGCAGAACGCGTAGTCGCCGATGGAGGTGACGCTGGAGGGGATGGATAAACTGCCAGTCTTCCCTCCAGGGAATTGGATGAGGGTGGTTTGGGCTGTATTGAAGAGGACGCCGTCCAGGCTGCGGTAGCTGGGATTTGCTGAATCGACAGTGATGGCGATCAGGGAGGTGCAGACGGCGAACGCGCCTTGGCCGATGGAGGTGACGCTGGAGGGGATCGCCACGCTGGTCAGGGAGGAGCAACCGATGAACGATCCGTCGCCGATGGTGGTGACATTTTCGTGGATGGTGACGCTGGACAGGGAGGTGCATCCCGAGAACGCCTCGTCGCCGATGGTGGTGACGCTGGAGGGTATGCTGACGCTGGTCAAGGAGGTGCATTTGTGGAAGGCCTCGTCGCCGATGGTGGTGACGCCGGAGGAGATAGTGACGCTGGCCAGGCGTTCGCAGCCGAGGAACGCGGAAGGGCCGATGGTGGTGACGCTGGAGGGGATGGTGACGTTGGTCAGGGAGCGGCATTCGCCGAACGCGAGGAGGCCGATGGAGGTTGTACTTGCTGGGATGTTCACGCTGGTCAGGGAGCGGCATCCGCCGAACGCGCGATCGCCGATGTTGGTGACGCCGGTGGGAATCGTGACGCTGGTCAGGGAGCAGCATACGAAGAACGCGCGGGCGCCGATGGCGATGACAGGGTAGCCGCCGAGCTCATTTGTGATGGACAGAGCGCCGGAATAGGCGGCGTTGAAGTGAGTGATAGTGGCCTGGCCGCCGCTGACGGTGTAGGTGTAGGGACCTTCGGTGGCGGCGGTGGCGACGATAGGCGCTGCGGTCAGAAGAAGGACCGCAAGGAAGGGGCGTAGATAACCTGCCGCCCGCATGATAATTGGCGCATTCACTGGCCACACCCCCTGAAACTCAGTTGGAACAAGATGGATTATGAAGCCGGGGGCAGGATTGGGCAAGGAGGAAGACAGGAGGAAGACAGGGGGACAGGGGAAGACTGGGGGAATGGGGGGATGGCCGCGGCCACGGAGTGGCGTGAGGCGGAACGCGGCGCGCGGTTAGGCTATTTGCTGACTTCAGTCTGACCCGACGCCCACCGACCCCGACGCCCCCGGCGATGCGCGCGTCGGCAATGCGGACCCCGTTGCGGAAGAAGAACGCATAGCGTTGGTTGTCGACTCGGTGTCCGTACCACTGCCACGGACCTGCTGCTCAACCGACGCGAGGGCACTCCGGGCGGTAGCGCTTTCGGGGCAGGCACGTATCCAACGGCGGCACGCTGCCCGTGCTGCATCGAACTCGCCGAACGCGACCAGAAAGTCAACCTTGCGACGGTGCAGAGCTTCGTCGGACGGAGTGAGCAACAGATGACTATTCAGGTTGCTGGCGACACGCCCCATCGCGTCCCCTGTTGACAGCCGCTCGTCCTTCGACAACACGACATCCGGCAGGTCAACGCGAGGACGCAGGTCGGACACTGTCATGAACCGCCACGCGTTTGTGGAAGCATCGCCGGCGCCGTCCTTGAGCCGAAGGGAGTAACCATAGTGATGGAAGCCGCCTCCCGCCATCAGGTCAACGGTGTTCGAGTAAACATAGACGTGATACCGGTAGCCGGCGTTTTTTGGAAGAAGCGACTCGCAAGAGAGGTACTCGGGGAAGAGGCGCGGATCCGACTGCGCATAGAGAGCAAGCCGCTTACCGACCCGTCCGGACAGGTGCGGGGCAGCCAGTTGCTCATAGCGCGTGATACTGTCGGCTTTCCCACGGAACACCGAGAGGCCCAGAACTACAACGCAGGCAACCGGGCTCACAGCGACAGCGAGACCAATCGCCAGCCATACAGCCAGTCGTATCCGCCAGCGCCCCTTGGGTGGATGTGTCTCCCCGGCTCGGGCCTTCTCGGCATTCCTTCCAACAACCAGGACAAGAAACACGATCAGCGGCGCCGCGAGCAGGCTTGGCCAAGCCATAGGCCCTGACACGAGCAATGCACAGATAAAGACTAAGCATACAATCGGCCATCGCAGGCGACGCCAGACCGAAAACGCTGATTTCATGCGTACCCCGTCAGTGCGGATGCAGAGACCTGCCAGGCGGCATGTAGCCCGGCCCACTTGTCGGAGTGGGCGCCGAGGCGGGCGATCTGGCGGGGATGGGCGAGAGGCAGGAGATGCAGCGGCCGGCCGTTGATGATGAGCGGGTGGAGCTGGCCGTAGGTGGCCGGTGTCTCGCCGTAGTCGGAAAGGCGGTGGTGGCTGCCGAAGTGGGCGGTGAACCAGCGGAGGGGTTGGTCACCAAGGGTGATGAGGATGCGGGCCTGCGAGGCCTCGAGTTCGGCGAGGATTTCGTGCCGGCGGCGTTCGTCGGCCAGGGTGGCGGGCACGCGAGGCCAGTCGGGGATCGGCTGACCTTCGCGGAGCAGGGCAGCCTCTTGACCCTGGTTCATGCAACTGTGGGAGACGAGATCGCAGAGCCATGCGTCGGCGCGGGTGAGTTCGAGGGGTGAAAGGATGCGCTCGTCGAGGGCCCGGCCGGAGGGACCGTTGAGGTCGGCGCCGGCTGGCGCCAGGCGTCCGGTGCCGTCGGGTGTGGGGATGGCCGGCGGGAGCGGCTGGCCTGTGAAGGGGTCGATGCCGTCGGCGAGCTGGCGGAGGATGTCGCGGGCGCGGGTGGCGTTCATGTGGCGGTAGGTCCCGGTTCTGATGGTTTCTAGGGGCCGACGATACGGTAGAAGCGGGTGGGATGGGACGAGAAATCGGGATCGGGAAGGGTGATCGAGTTGTCGGTGAGATTGGTCGTGCAGAGGCGGACCCAGGGGCCGGTGGTTAGGTTCGTGGTGGCTTCGAGGGCTATTGGAATCGGGGGTGATCCGGTGACCGAGCAGGAGATGGCGCCTGCAGTGAACGCGGGCTCGGTGAAGGATGGGTTCCAGAGTTTGGTTGGGCGGTCGGCGTAGGTAGCAGGCCAGGAGGATGCGAAGGCGGGGAGGTAGTAGAGGGTGGCTGGGGAGGAGACAAACAGAGACCATCCGGAGGCCGGGGGGATGCCTGCGAAGTAGACGCTGGATAGGGCGGTGCAGTGGTAGAATAGGAAGGAGCCGATGGTGGTGACGCTGGAGGGAATCGTCACGTTGGTCAGGGAGGTGCAGTGGGCGAATGCCCAGTTGCCGAGGTAGGTGACGCTTGATGGGATGGTCACGTTGCTCAGGGATGTGCAGTTCTCGAACGCGTTGTCGCCGATGGTGGTGACGCTTGAGGGGATGGTCACGTTGCTCAGGGATGTGCAGTTATTGAACGCGCTGTCGCCGATGGTGGTGACGTTGGAGGGAATCGACACGCTGGTCAGGGCGGTGCAGGGGAAGAATGCGTAGTCGCCGATCGTGGTGACGCTGGAGGGGATCGTCACGTTGGTCAGGCTGGTGCAGGAGTAGAACGCGCCGCCGATGTAGGTAACGCTGGATGGGATCGTCACGCTTGTCAGGCTGGTACAGTAGAAGAATGCGTAGTCGCCGATGATGGTGACGCTGGAAGGGATGGTGTAACCGCCCGACTTGCCCGCAGGACACTGAATGAGTGTGGCCTGCGTCTTGTCGAACAGGATACCCTGCTCGCTGCTGTAGCAGGTATTAGCGGAATCGACGCTGATGTTGGTCAGGGCGAAGCATGAGGCGAACGCGAAATCGTCGATGGTGATGACACTGGAGGGGACCGTCACGCTCGTCACGCTGGTGCAGGATTCGAACGCGCAGTAGCCGATGATGGTGACGCTGGAGGGGATGGAGATGTTGGCCAGGGATGTGCAGAATTGGAATGCGAAGTCGCCGATGAAGGTGACGCGACAACCACCCAGTTCGTTTGTTATAGAGAGCGCGCCGGAGTAGGAGGAGTCGAAGTCGGTGATAGTGGCGTGGCCGTCGGTGACGGTGTAGGTGTAAGGACCGAAGGTATCGGCGGTGGCGACAATTGGCGTTGCGGTTAGAAAAAGGGTCGCAAGGAATGGGCGTAAATAACCTGCCGCCCGCATGATAATTGGCTCATTCACTGGCCACACCCCCTGAAACTCAGTTGGAACAGGAAGGATTATGCAGCCGGGGGAGGGATTGGGCAAGGAGGAAGACAGGAGGACAGCGGGAAGACTGGGGAGATGGGGGGATGGGGGGATGGCCGCGGCCACGGAGTGGCATGAGGCGGAACGGGGCGCGCGGTTAGGCTATTTGCTAACTTCAGGGCTGACCCCGACGCCCGCCGACGCCCGCCGACGCCCGGGCTGACCCCGACGCCCCCCGACGCCCCGACCCCGACGCCCCATCGAAGTGCCCCGGACCCCGAAGTGCCCCTGCGGGAGGAGATGATTACTGGAGGGATTCGTTCGCGGGATCGTAGATTGCGAAGCGGGGATTGGCAATGTAAAGTGAGCCGATCATGGAAAAGCCATCAAACATCTGGAAACTGGCGAAGGGGTTTTGCAGGGTGATTCCGCTGGTATACAAAGGCATCGGCCCTGTAAGGAAGGTTGGTCGCCCGCAGAGAAACACATGATGCCCGGCTTTGTGGACGAGGGCCTGGTCGCGGCTGAGCGGAATGTTGATCTGGAACGGACCAAGAAATATAAGATTGTCCTTCCAACTCACTTCTTGAGATCCGTCTGCAATCTTAAACTGCAGTTTCGTCGTCCTATCGTTGAGCATGGTCAGGTCGGTGACGATGCCCCGGATGCAGAACAACTCGTTTTCGGCACACCACGTCTTTGCAGCATCACGAAGAGACGCCATGATCTGTTCTTTCTGTGCGCTGGTTGATGCGGCCTTATGAGCCAGGGCCCCTTGCTTTAGAATATTCAGGAAGTCGCCATAGTTCGGCGTAGCGTCCGGGGGAGGCGCAAGCATGTTTGCAGGGCCGGAGATGGCTCGTGCAAACCGGGCCTTTCCCTTCGTAACTTCAATCACCTTCCAGATGACCTTGTTTCCTCGCGCGGTCACGGTAAACGTCTCATCGGGGTAAACAACGCGGCCGCCGATGACGAGGACACCGTCACGATTCCCGCTGTTGGCAAAGCCTTTGACAACGCCTGCCGGGGGCGTGGCTTCCTGAAAGATGCCGACGGCATCCTGCGCGCACGCGGTAGAGACGAACAATAGGGCCGGAAGGGCTAGTAAAAGGGGGGCTCTGTAATTCATGAGGAAAGGAATGGGCTTGCCTTGCTGGCGCTTAACCGCCCACAGGCGGCTTCCCTTCCGGGATGAAATGTGTGGTACGCAGGAACTCGCGGAGTGCGCTGACATCCGGCCCCAACGGGGACGTGGCATCCCCCTTCGACAGTTCCGGGAAAGTAACCCCCTCCAATGGGTTCCCTTCTGCGTCCACACCAGCCGCCCGCAGGTCCTCCTCGCTGATATCTAGATCAAACCCGAAGTATGTAGTACGTGTACGCAGTAATGCCTCAATGTAGTCCCACCCTTCCGCGGGTTTCACCATACGGTCTTCTATGTAGTCGTAGAACTCCGCTTCCGGGTCAACAAGGGAGTCATACTTACCCTCCCATCCCGGCTCCGGCACAAAGGTTGTAATCGGTTCCCTGGAATCGGCTGGGATAACGATGTGGCCCGCCAGCACATAGTTGGACTTTGCGTCCACTGCATGTATCAACAGCTTCATGTTTTTACCCTTTCCATGGGGACGCCCTCAGGCGTTCGAGTGGTCTGTGGTCCAGGACTGGAGTGCGGTTGTTTTGGCGGGAGGTGGCGTCTATGTGCTAGGTTCAGTGACGACTTGGGTTGACACAGACGACCTGCGACTTCAGGCCGTCGGGCTCCTTCCAGCGTTGAGGGTCTCGCCAATTTCAATGAGCTGAAGCGGAGTGCGGCGAACGCCGATTTCGTTTTCGACCAGCAGGGCGACAAGTTGCTCGCCGTCCATCAAGCCAACCGGGGTTGCGTCGGCGCGTTCGGCCTCATCCTTGGCCCCCTTGCTGAAGTCGCTCGTCGTAATTATGAGCCCCTGCTCGTGCGCGCCAAGACTGCCGCGGACTTGTTGAATTACCGGGGATTGAACGTTCTGCTTCCACCGTTTCACTTGCACGGCAAGGCGGGTGCGAATCACGTCGCCGACAACCAGCGTTCCGCGCACATCAATGCCGCCGTCCTTCGATCGGTTGGTGACTTCCACTTCATCAAAGCCGATGGCCGCCAGCAGGCGGCCGATGAGGTCTTCAAAGTCGCCCGGCGGCATCTCCTTGACCGCCTTCAGGAGGTCCTTCCGCGCCTTCCGATTGGCTTCCTCGACCTGAAACGCGAGCCCCTTTGCCTGCCACTTCGCCAGGGAGATCATGCCCTTGCCAAGGATCAGAAATCGCGGCTGCTCGCCGCGTCCGCGCCGCCGCTTGCACTCGGTGAGAAGCTGAGCGTACATGGTCGCCTCGGGCGTCTTACCCGCGGTATCGAGCATGCCGTGTTCGAGTGCTAGGCTGGTGATGTCCCGGTAGTGCATCGGCTGGCCGCCGGCGGCCTCAAGAATCCGTTCCGCCGAGTCCGTGAAAGAGAGTGTTTCTCCGGACTTCGGGCGGACCAGGTAGAGTGAGCGGGTTTCGGTGCGAACAATGTCTGTCGGGTTGGGCATCGTGTCGGTACGCTCGGTGTTCAGCGCGAAGACGCCGCGGCCGGCGCGACGGAAAGCGGAAGCCGAGCCGTTCTTCTTCACGTCCACGGCAAGGCGGGCGTTGATGGTGGCGTCGGGTGTCTTGCCTGCGGTCTGCCAGAGTCCGTTGGCCAGGACACGCTTCGTAATCTCCCGGTAATGGAGCGGTTTTCCGGCGTCCTGAAGCACCTTCAGGGCGGCGTCGAGAGCGGACATGTTGGCGGGTACGTTCATGGTCTATTCAGCCCATTTATCATAAGTAGGGGGCGAAGAGGGTAAAGTGTGTGTTGATTTCTCGTGATGTCCTAGGGGTTGATTCAGGACTGGAGTGTGATTGTGCGCTGACGTTGGAGAGGATAGGACTGTAAAGGGTGAGGGCTTGGGGGAATGCGCCGGATAGTGGGGTTATTCAGAACTGAGTTGCTGCATGAAGCTCTCGATACGACTGTTGCGGTAATCGTTGGCCACATGCAGGACATAGTGGTCGAGGATGTAACGGGTGATGTCGTCAAGGCAGACGGGAACAGAGTCTGGGTCGGTGTCTTGTTCGACTTCCCAGGCGGAAGCTTCTGGTGTCTGGAGCCAGATGGCCTCCTGCTCTGGGCGCCGGAGTTGTGCGACCGCATGGGCTATATGGGGCGTGATCGTGTCAAGATAGGCTTGCCAGAAAAAAGATTCCTGCCCCTGCTGTTGAACACAGATTTCATCCCAGACGTTCTTGAGACCGCTGTCCGGGCCAGACAACAGCACTCGGTCCCCCTGGAGTGACTGTAAATGTCGGATAGTCGCCCGGCAGATGCGGGTGCATTCGCGGTCGGCGATGGCGCGGATGAGCCTCGAGTAAACACTCATGGCAAGGTGGGCAAGCCAAGTTCTTTCAGGAAGGCATTGTGCTTGGCAGTGGTCTGCTTGATGGTGGCCGCGAGGGTCTCGAGCTCGCGGTGGGTGGCGGCGAGGTCGATCTCGGGTTCGGCCTGGGCGGTGCTGATGTAGCGGGAGATGTTGAGGTTGAAGTCGTTGGAGGCGATGTCGGCTAACGAGACGCGTCTGGAGTAACGGGGTTCTTCGCTACGGTGCTGGTAGGTCTCCACAATCTTGTCGATGTGTTCGGCGAGGAGGACGTTCTGGCGCTTGCCCTTCTCGAAATGCTCGGCGGCGTTGATGAAGAGGACGTCGTCGGGCTTCTTGCACTTCTTGAGGACGAGGATGCAGACCGGTATGCCGGTGGAGTAGAAGAGGTTGGCGGGGAGACCGATGACGGTATCAATGTGGCCGTCCTGGAGGAGCTTGGTGCGGATGCGTTCCTCGGCGCCGCCACGGAAAAGGACGCCGTGGGGTAGGATGATGGCCATGACACCCTGGTCGGCGAGGTAGTGGAAGCCGTGGAGGAGGAAGGCGAAGTCGGCGGCGGATTTCGGGGCCACGCCGTGGTTCTTGAAGCGCACATCGTCGCCCATGTCCTCCTTGGGATCCCAACGATAGCTGAAGGGGGGATTGGCGACGACGGCGTCGAACTTGGGCACCTTGGCCGGGTTGGTCTCGCGCAGGAAGTCCCAGTCGTTGGTGAGGGTGTCGCCGTGGTAGATCTCGAACTCCGAGTCCTTGACCCCATGCAGCAGCATGTTCATACGCGCGAGGTTGTAGGTGGTGATGTTCTTTTCCTGGCCGAAGATCTTGCCGATGCCGCGCGGACCCATCTGCTTGCGGACGTTGAGCAGCAGCGAGCCGGAACCGCAGGCGAAGTCGAGGACGCTGCCGAGGTGCGGGACCTTGCCGGTCTTGGGCTCCTGACTGTCGAGGGTGACGATGCGCGAGAGGATGGTCGAAATCTGCTGGGGGGTGTAGAACTCGCCGGCCTTCTTACCCGAGCCGGCGGCAAACTGGCCGATGAGGTATTCGTAGGCGTCGCCGAGGGCGTCAACGTCGGTCGAAAACTCGGCGAGGCCCTTGGCGATCTCCTTGATGATGTCGCAGAGCTTGTTGTTCTTGTCGGGTGGGTACGGCCGAGTTTGTCGGAGCCGAGGTTGATCTCGGAGAAGAGTCCCTGGAAGGTGCTCTCGAAGGACTCGGTTTCGATGTACTTGAAGCCATCCCGGAGGGTGTCGAGCAAGTCGGGGCTCTGGCCGCGGGCGAGATTGGCGATATTGGACCAGAGGTGGTCCGGCTTGATGACGTAGTGGACCTTGCGCCGCATCTGCTTCTCGAAGTCCACCACGTCGGCGGGGTTGTTGGCGTACCACATTGCCAGCGGCACGCGCGGATCGCCTTCAAGGATGGCGGGGTAGTCCCGGCCCAGTTCTTTCTTCGCCGCGACCTCGTAGTTGTCGGAGAGGTAGCGCAGGAAGAGGAAGGCCAGCATGTAGTCGCGGAAATCGTCCGCGTTCATCGCGCCGCGAAGCTGGTCGGCGATGGCCCAGAGGGTCTTGCCCAGTTGTTGGTGGTTGGGGGTGGTCATGGTTGAGTAGGAGAGACGTCGGAAGAGGGAAGTGACATGGACTTGAGGGCCTCTGCGGCGGCGTTCCGGACACTCACATATTCGTAGTTGGCTGCGATCTCCTCAACGTTTTTCCGCGGCAGGCAGACAATGATGTCCTTAATCAAGTCGACGGAATTAACATTGGCGGGGAAATGCAGCCCCAGGAAAGGTGTCTTGTCCGGAAAGTGTGGGGACCACACCCGCTCGATACATCCTGCGGGCAGTTTCTCATTGAGGACTTTAATAGTCACTGCATCGCCAGTGCTTTGCTTGCCGACTGCGGCAGATAACTTGCCTGCATATTGCATGTGTTCCGGCACATAGTTGGGCCCTTGCACTTGACTCTCCTGATAGGTGAAATGGGTGCGGCCCAAGTGCGGTTCAACAGATGAGTCGACAAGAAAGCGGCGGAGTTCGGCCATGGCTTGGGGGCGCCACGAGAGCTCCGCAATGAGTGAGCGCAATAGTTGGTGATCATCTATTTTGAGGATGCACAAGTGTTTGTTTGCGATATCTGGACAGCGGATGGCTACTTGGGCCAGCAAGGTCTGGTTGGTGATGTCAGCGACAGCGTGCAGCCAGAATTTCTCGTCATGTCCCTCGAAGGCGATCTTCGCCAGCAAAGCCTGGTCAGTGATCTTCCAACCGGCAGAGTGCCGAACCTTGATGGCCTCGTCCTGAAGGGCGATTTGCGCCAGCAGCACTTGGTCGGTGAGTTTGGCGACGGCGGCCAGCCGGACTGCCTCGGTCTTGTCCTGCAGCGCGATTTTCGCCAGCAGTGTTTCGTCAATGAGCTTCGCGACGGCGGTCTCGCGCACAACCGCTTCCACGTCCCCGAGAGCGACTCTCGCCAACCCCGTTTGGTCAGTGAGCGCCTTGACGGCGACGAGCCGAATGCCAGATTCTTTCTCCTCGACCGCGACTCTTGCCAGTGTCGCCTGATCGGTAAGTTTCGCGATGGCGGCTTCTCGTGCGTCAGATAGCCGAGACTCAAGTGCGAGTTTGGTGAGCACCGTTTGGTCAGTAAGCGTCGCAACGGCGGTCTTACGAACGTAAGCGTTGGTATCCGCAACAGCGATCTTCGCCAGTAGTTGTTGGTCGGTGAGCCTCTTGACGGCGTCCGCACGAACGTATTCCACCCCATCTGAGACCGCGATCGCGGCGAGCACCGTCTGGTTGGTGAGTTTCGCGACCGCGGCAACACGGACGTGTGCGTCAGCATCAGCAATGGCGGCGAGTTTGGCCAACAATGGTTGGTCGGCGAGTCTCTCGACCGCGGCCGCGCGAACTGCCGCGTCGGTGTCCTGCACTGCGACCATGGCCAACAAGGTTTGGTCGCTGAGTCTCCCGGCAGCAACTGCGCGAACGTCAGGGGCCTGAGCCACGAGAACAACCTCCGTAAGCAGCGTTTGGTCATGGAGCCCCTCAATGGCGGCTGCTCGGACATAACGCTCAGGATCCGTGGCCGCTACCGTGGCGAGCGCCTTCTGGTCGGTGATACGTTGAACGGCGGCACATCGGACACCGGGTGATATGTCCTTGAGGGCGATCCGCGCGACCACCGTGGAGTTGCTTAGCATTTCAACGGCTTGGCGGCGGACGAATTGGTTTTCGTCCTCGAGCGCGATGCTCGCTACGAGTGACTGGTCGGTTAGCAGTTGGAGTGCGTTCATCCTTACGGCCCATTCCTTGTCCCCACGTGCGATCTTGGCCAGCAAGGCCTGATCGGTGAGTTTCTGAACTGCATCTCGCCGGGCTTCCATGTTCTTGTCCCTGCGGGCGACCTTCGCCAGCACCGTCTGGTCGGTGATGTCGTGGATGGCGAACCGCCGAGCGTCCACATCTGCATTGCCCAGGGCAACAGCGGCGAAGACGTCGGGAGTAATGAGTTCGTCGAGGAGGCGCTGGAACTCGCCGTCGGTGAGGCGAACGCGGTTGAGGGATTCGAACTTGGCGCGAAAGTTCGTCTCCAACGCGGCCCGGTCGCGAATGTCCGCGCGGTGTGCGTATTTCAAGCTGACGAGCTTGTCGATGAGTTGCGCTTCAAGTGCGGACTCTGAAACTGACATGGGGCTCTTTGTAACGTTTTGCACGAATGGGAATGATCGAGAAACGGATTGGGTACAAACGAGGCAAACGTTAACTCCGTCAGGATAACGCGATTGGCGACGGGGGGCAAGGAGAGTGTGCACGGTGTCGTGTGATTTTCAAACGTTCGCTTTCCGTGCGCTAAACGTTCGTGTCCGTGCGGCAAAGGTCTGTCTGCTGTGCGGCAAAGCGGCTGCGCCGCTTATGGCCAAGCACATCGTCTTCTCCGTGAACCTCTGTGAGAGACTCTCGCGTCGGCACTTCAGGCGCGTTCGACTCTCAGCGAAGAAGCAGGCACCCGCTCCAGACCAGCTCGGGAGTGACGTAGGGCATGGGCGCCTGGAAGACGAATGAGCTGTAGTACCCGTGGTCGCTGCGCAGCCACGGCCGGCTTCGACCCAGAACCGCGCGCAAGACAGCTTCCTGTTCGTCGGCCAGCTCGCGCGTTACCACCAGCGCCGTGCCGGTTGACGGCGTGAACCGCCAGAAACGCGGCGGGCGCGAGTCTCCCTGCAGGTGCGATGGATCCTCGAACAACGGAAAGGCCGCGGGCGCGTCGTCTTGATCCTGCCCTTCACGCAATCGCACGCTCAGCCAACGATCACAGGCCGTGAACCGCAC
>JAQULY010000047.1 GCA_028718445.1 Kiritimatiellia bacterium | reverse complement strand
CCGAAACAATAAAATCGGGGACGAAGGCGTGCAGCCCCCCGCCCAGTTTGGCGGCGACGTCGCGCAGCGACAAGTTTTCGTAACCCGCCGGCAGCGTACCCCGTTCGCGGTTCCGGTTGTGCCAGATATCGAGCCGCGGCACGAACACCAGTCCGTCAGGCGTCGCCCCCCGAATCACCGCCAGCATCCTGTCCCTGTGGTTGGTCAACTGGACCGCCTCACCCGGGATTTGCGCCCACTATGAATCGAGCCCGGCGCCGGCTGGCAGTGCGGGCAGATATGCGTGCCGCGCTGGGCGAGCACGATGCGCACCAGCGTGCGGCGACAGCGCGGGCAGGGCTCTCCATCGCGCCGGAAGACGCGCAGGTTGTCGGAGTTGCGCCCGCGCCGCCCGGCCACGCTGTAGAAGTTGGCGGTGCTGTCGCCCAACGTAGTGCCGCCGGCGCCGACGGCCCTGACGAGCACCTCGCAAATGGCGGCATGCAGGCGTCGCACGGCGGCGGGACTGAGCTTGTCAGCCAGGCTGGCGGGATGAATGCGCGCTTGCCACAGGGCCTCGTCCACGTAGATGTTGCCCAGTCCGGCGACGCAGCTCTGGTCCAGCAGCAGCGGCTTGATCATGCGGCGCCGTCCCCGCAAACGCGCCAGCAGGCAAGCGGGCGTGAAGCCGGCCTCGAGAGGCTCGGGGCCGATTTTCGCCAGCCGTTGCGATGCGTCCGTCACCAATTGAATGCGCCCGAATTTGCGGGTGTCGTTAAAGTGCAGGCAGCGGCCGTCGGTCAACTCGATCGTCACGCGGTCGTGCGGCGCGTCGCGGCCGGCTCGCGGCTCGAAGCGGAACTTGCCGGTCATGCGCAGGTGGATCAGCAGTTGGCGTCCGTCATCGAGGTCCGCCACGATGTACTTGGCGCGCCGCGAGAGGCGTGTGAACCGGCGACCCCGCAGGGCGGCGGCGAAGACGGCCGGTTCCGGCGACACGCTGCGCGCCCAGCGGACGCGCGCCTCGCGTATGGTGGAGCCTTCGAGGCCGGCCGCGCGCAGGCCGCGCACCACGGTTTCGACTTCGGGTAGTTCGGGCATGCGTGAGCGACCTTACAGCAGGGGTTCCTCGACGATCCAGCAATAGGTTTGGCGCCCTTGCGTCAGGTCGAACACTTCGAGGATGTCGCGATTCGATAAACGCACGCAGCCATGCGAGGCGGGCTGTCCGAGCAACTGTTCCTGGTTGGTGCCGTGCAGGTAGATGAAGCGGTCATAGCTGTCCACCCCGGGCCCGCGGTTCAGGCCGGGCTCCAGACCCTCCAGCCACAGGATGCGTGTCAGCACGTAATCCTCGCCGGCCTCCGCGCGCCAGTTTTCCGGCGACAGCACCTCCGCCGTGGGGCGGCGCGCCACGAAGGACTGCCCCGGACGCGCGTCCGCGCCGATCCATTCCGCAACCCGATGCCAGCCGGCCGGGGTCTGCTGGGAGTCCTGCCGCGCCCCCACACCCCAGAGGCTTGTCGAGACCCGGTACGACGCGCGCAGCCCGTCGGCCTGGATCACGGCCAACCGCTGATCCGGCACCGACACCAGCAGCAGGACGCCTTCGGGAGCGAGTCCGCGCGCGCGCGCCTGTTCGAAGCGCGCCAGGGCGTTCGTGACCGTCAACGCCGGCGCGGGGTCGTTGGTGGTGTTGGCGGCGGCGGCATGGGCCAGCGACATCAGCATTGCTCCGAGACAGAGGTGGCAACCGATTTTGACCATGAGCCGGAACCGGACTGAGAGAGTGGTGGCGGCTGAGGGCCACGATCCCCCGACCTACGGATTATGATTCCGCTGCTCTACCAACTGAGCTAAGCCGCCATGCGTCGAAAAACGGAACCAAGAATAGCGAAACGCCCGCTCGTTGTGAAACGCAAAGTTTGGGCCGGCAATGGGTCGGTGAGATGGGGGTGCGAGTGAGGTGCATGTGAGAGAACTGGACCTGGAACTGGCTCCGCGAGACAGATCCACGGTTGTGAATCGAGGGCATCGGCGCTCCCCGTCAGCGTCCCGGCGGCGGTTCCTGAACCGGACTAAGCACCCGGGTCCCGCCGCCGGGGGCAAGCGCGGCGCGGATCGGGGTTACCGGAAAACGGCGCGTCAGCATGGGCCGGATGCAAGGAAGCGGGGGCGGCGCCAACCTCGCGGTTGCGCCGCCCCCGGTGACGCCGCAGCCGGCCCATGATCACGCGCCGGCTTTCCGGCCCGATCCGCGCCGCTTCCGTGCTCTGCTTCCGTCTTCCCATAGCACGTTCAACAAATCGCTCCTGCTCACATGCCCCTCACTCGCTCTCCCATCTCACCAAACCCTTACTACAATGCCGAAAATGCAGGTGCGAGAATGCAGTTGACCTACCTCGGAGGATCGCCGATAATGTTCACATTAGCGTAAGCAGAAACCGAGCAGCGCGCCTGTGCGCGCCAGCGGCAAGCACCAAAGGGAGGAACTGACATGGCACAACTACCTAAAGAAAAGAATGCAACCAAACCGCGCACCAAACGCGTAGTTTTCTCGGTGCGTGCGGAACCCGGCAGCGTCGTCGGCGTCTCGGGCGACTTCAACAACTGGGCGCCGGAAGGCAAACCGATGTCCGACAAGATGGGTGACGGTCTCTTCAAGACCACCGTCAACCTGGCGCCTGGAGTCTACGAATACAAGTTCGTCATCAACGGCACCTGGTGTGTCGATCCCGAGTGTAAGGAATGGGTGCAGAACAGTCTCGGCACGTTGAACAGCGTTCTCCGGGTTGAGTAGTAGCGGCGGTCTGACAAATGGTGGCCTGTCCGCGGTGCCGGCGTATAGCCGACGCCGGCTCGACGCGGGCGCCTGAGTGCCGGCCGCGGGCCGTAGCATGGATGCGGAACCGAGGCAAACAGGCGCCCGGCGTCGCGAGGCGTTGGACGCGTTGGTGGCGGCGCACGAGAGCGCCTTGCTGCGTTATGCCGCGCGTCTGACGGGCAATGCCGCCGCGGCCGAAGACGTGGTTCAGAACGCCTTCATCAAGCTGATTCGCCACTGGCGCGATCCGCTGGATGACTCGCCGGGGCTTGTGTCCTGGCTCTACCGCGTGGTGCATAACGAGGCGGTTGACCTGGTGCGGCGCGAACTGCGCCGCCAGGCGTTGCATACCAACCATGCCCGCGAGTTCGCCACGCCGGCGGACACCGCTATTCCACCCGTGCCCGAAATCCCCGAGCGGGCCGAGGACGCCGCCAAGGCACTGGCCCAGCTTTCGGAGCGCGAGCGCATGCTGGTGGCGCTGAAGGTGTACGAAGGCAAGAGTTACCGCGAGATCGCCGAGATTGCCGGGCTCAGCTCCGGCAATGTCGGCTTTATTTTGCATCACGCCATGAAGAAGTTGGCGCACATCCTGCAGGCAGGGAAGGAAGATGGCCGTGCGCAAACATAAAACGACATCGTCGCCTCAGCCCGTCCGCGACGCCGCCCCCGAGCGCCATCTGCCGGTTCCAGGCCGGCCGGTGGAGTGCGGACAGATCGAGGAAGTCCTGTTCGACTACATGTCGCGCGAGCTTGGCGATGCGCAGTCGCTGCTGGTGCATGAGCACCTGCGTCATTGCGCCTCCTGTCGGCGCGCGGCGGCCGAGATGCAGAAGACCATGGACTTCCTGCGCGCTCACGATCCGGGGCTGGGCGTCGCCGCGCATCTTTCGGAGAGCCGGCGCCGCCGCCTGATACGGGCTGTGATGCATCCTGTCATGGACTGGATCATCGTACATCACTGGCTGGTGGCGCTGCTGGCGGCGGTCGCGGTCATCGGCGCGGCGCTGGCGCTGACGACCTTGTGCTATGGCCGGGCGCCGGAGGGTGCGCCGGTCTGGATACTCCGTTGGAGAGGCGCGCCATGAAGGGCCTTCCGCGACCCAGCATCGGCATCACCATGGGCGATCCCGCGGGCGTCGGCCCCGAGCTGGTGCTGCGCGCGCTGCACGATCCCGAAGTGCGCGCCACCGTCCATCCCGTAATCTACGGTAGCAGGAGTCTGTTGCGCCGCGTCGCCGCGGCCGCGTCGCTGCCGTGGCCGCAAGGTCTGCGGACCGTCGCGGCCGGCGCGGCGAGACCCGCCGCGAAAGCCACGGTTCCCTGGCTCTACGATACGCCGGTTAGCGAACCGATCGAGCCGGGACGTGCCCAGGCTAGTTGCGGCCGGCTGGCGGCCGGCTGGATCGAAGCAGCTGTGTGCGATGCCCTGGCAGGCCGGCTGGCGGCCGTTGTGACCGCGCCGATCTGCAAGGCCGCGCTGCACGCCGCCGGCATCAACTATCCTGGCCACACCGAGATGCTGGCCGCATTGACCGGCCGCAAGGAGGTTGGCATGTTCTTCTGGAGCCCGCGCTTGGCGGTGGGGCTGGCGACCATTCATATCGCGCTGGAGGACGTGGCGCCGCGCCTCACACTGGAGCTGGTGCTTGCGACCATCCGGCGCGTGGCGGCGGCCATGCGTTCGGCTGCGCTCCCGAGCCCGCGCATTGGCGTGTTGGCGCTGAACCCGCATGCGGGCGAAGACGGCTTGTTCGGCGACACCGAAGCACGCGTCATTGCCCCGGCCATCGCCGCCGCCAGGAGTGAGGGCATCGCCGCCACCGGCCCGCTCGTGCCCGATACGGCCTTCCGTCGGGAGGCGCTGGCACGGTTCGATGCCTTTGTGGCCATGTACCACGATCAGGGACTGATTCCGTTCAAGCTGCTGGCCTTCGAAGAAGGCGTGAATGTGACGCTGGGATTGCCTATCATTCGGACCTCGCCCGATCACGGCACGGCCTTCGACATCGCCTGGCAGGGCCAGGCCAGCCCCGCCAGCCTGATCGCCGCCATCCGCCGCGCGCGCGACATGGCTGCCGCGAAACTGGAAACAGGAAACTAGAAACTGGACACTGGACACTGGAAAATCGGGAATCGATAATCGGCAATCAGAACTGGAGAGTCACTGATGCATGCTCAGGCTTGGCAGGCAGTTCAACAGGAAATCGAGGCGTCACGCGCCATCCATCTGCGCGACCACTTCGCCGCCGATCCGCAACGCGCCGGCCGTTTCACCGTGCGGGCCGCCAACTGGACGCTGGATTACTCCAAGAACCGCATCACGCCCGCGCTCATGCAGCGGCTTGTCGGACTGGCCGAAGCCGCCAATCTGCGCGCCGAGATAGACGCCATGTTCGGCGGTCAGCCCATCAATGCCACGGAGAAACGCGCCGTGCTTCACACGGCCCTGCGCAATCTCTCCGATGACCCAGTGCTGGTCAATGGCAAGGACATCATGCCCGACGTCCGCGCGGTGCGCGCCAGGATGGCCGCATTCTGCGAAGAAGTGCGCAAAGGGCACTGGCGCGGTCATACCGGCAAACCCATCCGGCATGTGGTCAACATCGGCATCGGCGGTTCCGATCTTGGTCCCGCCATGGCCTGCGCTGCGCTCAAGCCCTACGGCAAACATGGCCTGCATGTTAACTTCGTCTCCAACGTGGACGCCACCCATCTGGCCGAGACGCTGCACACGGTCAAGGCGGAGCAGACGCTCTTCGTGGTCGTCTCCAAGACTTTCACGACGCAGGAGACCCTCACCAATGCGCTCTCGGCCCGTTCGTGGTTGCTGGCACGTCTGGGCGGGGACCGTGCGGCGGTCGCCCGCCACTTTGTGGCCGTCTCGACCAACAGCGCCAAAGTGACCGAGTTCGGCATCGCCCCGGACAACATGTTTGAATTCTGGGATTGGGTAGGAGGGCGCTACTCGCTGCCGTCGGCAGTTGGTTTGTCGCTGATGCTGGCGATCGGTCCGCGCAACTTCGAGCGCATGCTCAAGGGATATGCCGCCATGGATCGCCACTTCCGCACGGCGCCGTTCGAACGCAACATGCCGGTAATCCTCGGCCTGCTGGGCGTGCTCTACCATAACGGGTATGGTGCCGCCACCCATGCGGTGCTGCCTTACGATCAATACCTGGCGCGGCTGCCCGCTTATCTGCAGCAACTCGACATGGAGAGCAACGGCAAGTCCGTCGGACGCGACGGACTGCCTGTTTCCGGCACCACCGGACCGATTATCTGGGGCGAGCCCGGCACCAACGGACAGCATGCCTTCTATCAGCTGATTCATCAGGGCACACAGCTCATACCCTGCGACTTCATCGGCTTCTGCCGGTCGCAGAACCCCATGGGCGATCACCACGACAAGCTGATGGCCAACCTCATCGCCCAGACCGAAGCGCTGGCCATGGGCAAGAGCGCCGCGCAGTGCCGCGCGGAGGGCGTGCCCGCCGAGTTGGTGCCGCACAAGACCTTCGATGGCAACCGTCCCTCCAACACGCTGCTGGCAGACTTGCTGGATCCGCAAACCTTTGGCGCCCTGATCGCGCTCTACGAGCACAAGGTGTTCACGCAGGGGATCATCTGGAATATCTTCTCCTTCGATCAGTGGGGCGTGGAACTCGGCAAGGTGCTGGCCGGCCGCGTGCTCCAGGAACTGCAATCCGAGACGCCTCCGGAACTGCGGCATGACTCCTCCACCAACGCCCTGATCCGCCGCTACCGCGAAGCCAGAGGCGCCAAGCTGTAGCCGCGCCTGCTCCTGAGCCTTCAGACGGTCTCAAGCGAGGGCGCGGGCGTGCAGGGCGGGCCGGGGCAGCGGGCCGTCGGATTTCACCAACACCAGCAGATCGCCCTTGTCCGCGTAGGCCTGCCGGTCTTCAAGGCGTACGTCGGATAGTCTCCCGATGCGATGGTTGAGCCACAGGAATCCGTGCCGCGGGGACTTGATCGCCGTCGCCCGGCCACTGGTCACATCGTAGAAATGGCCAAGCACTTCGCCCTTGCGCACCGGCGTCTCAATCGGGCGCACCGGCAGGTACAGGCCCGGCCGCGGAGCACGCACAGCCGCCTCGATGTGATCTCTCAGGTCGAACTGCCCGCCCGGATTGGGCTCAAAGCGTCCGCGCAGCATGCCGCAGTAGCGGCAGACATTGCGGATGACGCGCAAGCCGCACTGCACGGATGGCGGGTAGATCGTCCATTGCATGCGTAGTTCCACCAGGTAGCCAGGTATGCCCAGTGCGTGACTGGCATAGGCGGCCAGGCTGGCGCGGCCCGGCTGATAGACCGAGGAGTTGGTCTCATACAGGAAGAAAGGCACGCCCAACCGCTTGCCCATGGGGACTTCGTCCACCACCCGCTGATTACCGCCCGCCACGGCGGCCGTGGCCGAGGTCCAGCTCCACGCGTGGAAGTTTATCACCGTGCTGACGCCGGGCAGAAGCTGCGTGGCAATGGCGTGGCAGATGCGTTCCGCCGGATCGCCATCGGCGCGGCCCGGCCACTTCATGTACGTGTTGTAGGGCATCTCGAACGTATAGCCCTCGCCGCGCGGCTGCCCCTTGGTGTGGTGGCGGTACGCCACGTTGGGCGGGTTGACCACCGGCACCACGATCAACGTGCCGCGGTATCGCTCCCGCTCGAACTCCCGGACGAAGGCGAGCGCCCCGGCCACGCCGTTGAGCTCGATGCCGTGCTCGCCGGCGGCGACAAACACGGTTGGGCCGGGGTACCTCCCGCGCAAGACGAAGTACGGAATGCCGATAGTTCCATCCTGTCCGCCCAGGTCCACCAACAACATTTTCCTCTGAATTCCCGCATTCATGTCAGCTCTCGGTCCAACTACTTGGCCGGCGTGGGTGCCAGCTTGACGTAGGCGGATTCGATCAGTTTCAGCTCCGCGGCGTAACGCCGGGGGTCAAGCTGCGCGTGGGTTGTCAGGAAGGCGGCCGGCCCATCGCGGCAGACGCGTTCGCGCACCTCGTCGTCGGGGGGAAAGCGCTTGCCATGCTCGTCGGCGGCCGCGAAATGCAGCGCGGCGGCAATGCCCCGGCAAATCGGCGCCGTGTCGCCGCCGGTGGCGGCAACCAGTTTGAGTGCGCCGATAAAACGGTCGTCCGGCGCCAGTTTGCGCGGCAGGTCGCGACCGACACGGAAAACCGTGTCGCCCAGGGCATGGTTGCCGAAACGGCACAGCAAGTCGTCCACGTGCGCCGCCTGTCCGGAGGCATCGAATTCGCCGGGATAGCGCGCGATCAAGGCGCGCGCGCTGGCCTCCATGGACTGACGCGTGTCGTCGCACACGGCGGGAAGGGCCATGGCTTCGGCGATATAGACGCAGCCGTGCAGGAAGCCGTGACAGGCGCAGACGGCGTGGCCGAGATTGTGGACGTAGAGTTTGCGTTCCACGTAAGCCTGGAAATTGTTCTTCAGGTCCAGACCCGCCACCCGTGGCGGCGTCCCGACGAACGCCTGACCGTCGGCGATGATCGTGTTATAGGCCTCGCCCCACACCTCCAGCGGATCGCGCGCGCGCACCTCGGCGGGCATGATCGGCACCATCTTGCCGATGCTTGTCGCCACCAGACCCACACGTCCGGCCAGATCGAAGTCGGCCGGCAGATGGCGCGCGAGCGTGGTGCGCGCGAGCTCGATGACGCCGTGCAGGTTCTCGCAGAAGAGGATCGAGACGGGGCGCGTGCGCCGCGCCAGTCCGGGCGCCATGGCGGCCAGCACATGCGGCAGCACATTCGCGCCCACGGCGGTGCCGATCAGGTCGGCACGTTCCACGGCGGCGGCCACGCCGGCCGCGTCGCGGGCATCCAGCCCGTCGACATTGGCGACGTCAACCGCGTCCGGCGTTCTGAGACGCAGACTATCCTTGATCACGACCCGGTAGCCATGGCGGTTGCGCAGGGCGTTGACGATGTCGGCGGCGGCATCCACGAAGATAATGTCGTAGCCGGCGGCCGAGAAGATCGTGCCCACCAGCGAACGGCCGATGTTGCCGGCCCCGAACTGGACGAATTGCGGACGAGATGGTGACATGCTGCTCCCGTGACCAGTGAAGGAAAGCGTAACGCGCACTGGCGCATGGGTCTTGAGGATAGCGCAAGGGCGTAACGCGGGCAAGCAGACTCATTGACGTAAGGTACTGTATAACGTACTATTAAGAGTACTGCGAGGAGTACCTATATGAGCGTGATCATGGCTGGCGAGCTCAAACGCAAAGGGGTATCTGCCTTGGCGCCGGCACTTAAGGAAGACGAGGAGGTCCTGATCACGGTGCGTGGCAGGCCACGCTATGTGGTCGTGACCTTGGACAAGTATAACCGCCTGCGTGAATCAGAACTCGCCCAGGCGGTACGTGAGGCGCGCGCCGACTACAAGGCCGGACGCATTGAGGATGAGACCGTCACCGGGCACATGCGGCGGCTGCGCAATGAAATATAGACTGGTGTTCACTGCCAGCTTCACGCGACGCGCGTGCAAGTATGCGCGCAAGCACCCGGAGTTGCTGGATCAGTACGAGAAGGCGCTGCGTCTTCTGGAACTCGACCCATTCCACCCCTCGTTGCGGCTCCACAAACTGAAGGGCGCGCTGGGGGAGTTGCACTCGGTCTCAATCAATCTTGCCTATCGCATCACAATCGAGTTCCTGATCGATCGCGACGCCATCCTTCTGGTCAACATCGGCTCGCACGACGAAGTCTACTGACCCCTGTGCATCACACCATCCTTGGGAACGGCACCGGCGTGGGATCGCGCGTCCAGCCGGCGGCCATGCGGGCGACGATCGTCTCCCAGGGCGGCAGGCCGCGCGCGCCGTCGGGCTGCTCGACGCTGGACGATCCCACTCCCACGGCCATGCGCAGCGCTTCGGCGGGGGGGAGCCGGTGCGCCACCGCGGCCAGGAAACCCGCGATGGTGCAATCGCCGGCGCCGGTGGTGCCCGCGACCTTGACGTTGAAGCAGGCCGCCTGCAAGGCGCATCCGGCCCATGCCTGCGGATCGGCCGGTCCGGCATGGCCGCAGGCGCGCAAGCGCGGCAGGTCGCGCGCGGCCTGCACGTAGGCGCCCTGCTTGCCCAGCTTGAGCATGACAACGGCTGTGCCCATGCCGATCAGGCGGCCGCACAGCGCCGCCACCTCATCCGGCGTGCAGCCGCCCAGCGGCGCACCCGACGCCGTGCGCACGCGCACGCGCATGCCGGATACCGGATCGAGCATGTAGGCAATCTCGTCCAGGCTGGGCACGAAGATATCCACGAATGGCAGCGCATGCGCCAGGATCGCCGGCCAGTCGGCGCGGCCGGAGTCCGAGGCCGGGTCGGGCAGCGACATGTCCAGCGATGTGGTCAGACCGGCTTCCTTGGCGCGCCGCAGCATCTTGACCAATTCATTGCCCTTGTCCGCATACATGCGCCGCATCAGCGGCGGGTAGCCGAAGTGCAGCAAGGCCCCCGCGCGCATGAGACGGTCGGAGAGATCGTCGGCGCAATAGGTGTGGTTGGCGCCTGGGCAGTGCCAGAACATGCGGTCAATGCCGGGTGGCGTGATGCAGATGGTATAAGAGGTGGCTACGGAGGGATCCACGATCATGTCGTCAGCCAGATGCGCGCCCAGCGCGCGGTAGTTTTCGAGGACATTACGCCCCCAGGCGTCGTCGCCTATCTTGCCGGCAAGCTTGACGTGTTGACCCAGACGGTGCAGCGCCAGTCCGGTGTTCGAGACCGCGCCGCCGGTCGTGACGCGCGCGTCGCCGATCTCGACCAATTTGCCCGGCACCAGCAGGGACTGTAGCCCGTCAGTCAGCCGCTCGATTTTCGGATGTATGTCGAGAGATACATGTCCAGCCACGATCAGTGTGTGCTTCAAGGCCATCTTTCCTCCGCCTCATCCCGCCTCACAGGCGCTATCCAACCAAGCAAACAATGCGACTAGCATAGTGCACGCGGCGGCGGTGCGCCAAGCGGGATTTACCTGGCGGGGTAATGGATGAGAAGGGGTGCGAGTGGGGCGCATGCGAGCCGGATCGGTTTGCCGACCGTGCCATAATGGCGTGTTGCGCGCTTTCCCTACTGCCTACTTGCCGACTCCAGGCATTCTCCCCCCTATTTCCGTCCATTTCGGTTGACGATTCGGACGTTTCTCCTTGTCATCCGTAATCGTCGACCGGATTGCAGCCTCATCCCCGGCGACACCTTGTCTCGCACCTTGTCCTCCATCTTTTCTATCCATGCGCGAGTGAACGAGCGAATTGTAGAAGGGCGAGGCTCTGCCGAGCCGCAAACGCAAGGGCGCGCGCATGACTGGGCGACAGTGGAAGCTGCAACTCCCGCAGTCTAGGGCCCGTTGCCGGGCATTTGACAGACCGCATCGAATATCACAGGATGACAGCCAAACGCACAATAGCGGCGCTGCCATGCAGGAAACATCCAACAAACCAGACACATCCGCAACGCAGACCCGGATAGCGGGGTCGGCCTCCGTCCACATTGTCGGCATCGGCGGCGTCGGCATGAGCGCGCTGGCCCAGGCGCTGCTGGACAGCGGCGCCAGGGTCTCAGGCTCGGACCGGCTGCTCGACCGCGGCGACGCGACGGAAGTCCTGCGGCGCCTGCGTGAGCAGGGTGTGGCGTTGTACGCCCAGGATGGCAGCGGCGTGCATGCCGGCCTGGCGCGTCTGGTGGTCAGCACGGCCATCGAGGAGGATAATCCCGATCTGCAGGCGGCACGACGGTTGGATCTGCCTGTCATGCATCGCGCCGCCGAGTTGGCGCGCGTCGCCGGCGGACGCCGCCTGATCGCGGTAACCGGCACCAGCGGCAAGAGCACGGTTACGGCAATGTTGGGCTGGCTGCTGGCGGGCGCGGGACTCGACCCGTTGGTGATCAACGGCGCCTCCGTGGTCGGCTGGGACGCCGGCGGCCGGATCGGCAGTGTGCGCCATGGGCGCGGCGCATGGGCCGTGATTGAGGCGGACGAGAGCGACCGTTCGCTGATGCGCTTCGAACCTGAACATGCCATCGTCACCAACATCTCGGCCGATCACTTCGATCTCGATGTCACCCGCCAGATCTTCGAACGCTTCCGCACGCGCGTGCGCGGCACGATCATTGAGGGCGAACCGGCTGAGGCCGATATCGAGGCTAGCGCCGGCTGGCGCGGCGGGTTCCGGCTTGAGGGTGTGGATTTCGCGGTGCCCCTGCCCGGAAGGCACAATGTCGTCAATGCCTGGCAGGCGGTGCGCATGGCGCGACTATTGGGAATTGACGCCGCCATGCTGGCGCGGGCACTGGCGGTCTTTCCCGGGGTGGAGCGGCGTCTGCAGCGCATCGGTGAATGCGGCGGGGCCACGGTGATCGACGACTATGCCCACAATCCCGCCAAGCTGGCCGCCGCCTGGACGACGATCGCGCAGGTCTTCCCGCGCGTGACGGGGCTGTGGCGACCGCACGGTTACGGTCCGCTGCGCGCGATGATGGATGGGCTGACCGAGAGTCTGGCGCAAGTCGTGCGGCCGCGGGACAAGCTGCTGTTGCTGCCGGTCTACGACGCGGGCGGCACGGCTGACCGTAGTGTCAACAGCACGGCGTTGCTGGCGCACCTGCGCGCGCGTGGCGTGCCGGCCGCCGCAGTGAACGATATCGGCGCGGCCGAGGTGACGTTGCGTGCGGCGGCCTCGCCCGGCACGGCCCTGCTCATCTGCGGCGCGCGTGATCCCGACCTGCCGCGCCTCGCCCGAAGGCTGGCGGGACATACCACGCTGCCGACTCAACAAGCTCAGCCCTGAAGTCGGTTGGACCAGAGCTGCTCGAGAAACATGGGCAGCGGGCTGGTAACCATCAGAATTGCCGGTCCGTCGGGACCGTGTTAGAGTGGCGACATATGGCATCTTCCAACGATACCGGTAGCAACCACCCCAGGTATGCCTTGTGGATAGTGACGGCCCTGACGCTGGCGCGCGTTCCGTTGGTGCTGGTCTTCATGGCCGGCGCGCTGGTGCAGTTGCATCAGCCGCGCACTTGGCTGCCTGCGGTCAACCTGGCGCTGTTGGTGCTGGCGTCACTGACCGACCTCTTCGACGGTTGGCTGGCGCGCCGCTGGCGCGTGACCAGCAACTTCGGCGCCCTGGCCGATCCCTTGATGGACAAGGTTTTCTACATTGCGGTCTTTCCGACGCTGACCTTCCTGCTGGCGCGGGCAGGCGCGGAGGAAGCCGGCCATGCCTTGTTGATGCTCTGCTTCACGGTTCTCTACCTGCTCCGCGACCAATGGGTCTCCTTCCTGCGGGCGCTGGCGGCCGGCCAGGCCGACATGCGCGCCAACTGGATGGGCAAGCTACGGACCGCCATCAGTTTCCCGATCGGCTGCCTGCTGTACCTGTATCTGGACTTCGACTTCAGTCAGCCGTCACGCAACGTCATGATGGGCATCGAAATCTTCGGCCTGGCGCTCAATCTCCTGTCGGTCTACGTTTACACCCGGCGCTACGCCCCCGCCTTGCGGAAGGCCTTAGCGCCGAAGGCGTGACATTACTGAGAGTTGAACGTTGATCGCTACGCGTTGAGCGTTTTTCATGCCGGCTACAGCCGCACGCAGGCGCTGGCCTGGCCGCGGTGCGTCGGTTCGATGATGATATCGTCGCGCCGCAACTCGCGCAGCACGCGCCGCAGGGCATAGTCCGCCAGATCGGGTGTGTTGCAGTCGGCGCTCAGGTGGGCAGGGAAGATGGTCTTGAGGCGCGGCCCGGCCACCTCGGCCAGCAGTTCCGCCGCCTGCTCGTTGGAGAGGTGTCCGTGGTGTCCCAGAATGCGCTGAATCAGCGACCAAGGGCGTCCGCTTTGTCGCAACATCTCGACGTCATGGTTGGTCTCGAGAATCAGCGCGTCGCAATCGTGAAGGTGCCGCCGTACCACGGGGGTTGAGATACCGAAGTCGGTGGCGACGCCGAGTCGGTGGATGCCGTCGTCCAGCACGTAGGCCACCGGGTCGCCCGTGTCGTGCGGTACGGGGAAACTCTCCACGCGCAGGGCGCCGATTTCGAAGGCCGTGCCGGTCTCGAAGATATCCCAGGAGTTGCCAAGCGGTTGACGCACCACGCTTTCGACACCGGCGGCGGTGCCCTCATTGGCCAGCAGGCGGAGCGCTGGACAATGCCGGCTCAGGTTGGCCAGCCCGACGCAATGGTCCACGTGCTCGTGCGTCAGCAGCACGGCATCGATGTCGGCCGGCGCGCAATTCAGTAAGGCCAGGCGCGCGCGCAACGTGCGCAGTCTGAGGCCGGCATCCACCAACAGACGCGTGCCACCCGCCGCGACATAGATGCAGTTACCGGAACTGCCGCTGCCCAATACACAGATTTCCAACTGCCTGCACTCCTCGCCCTAACTCCGACCAGCAGTCTCCACGACCATGGTGGGGAGTGTCAAGTGGGGGGACACCAACTGGCGGAACACCTTCGACCCACACCATGGCCGACAAGGTCCATTCACCCCCCAGGGGATCCAGGGCGGCCGGCTGTGGGAAGAATGTCGCGCATTATTCAACCCCGATGAGCCGAGCAAACTTCGCCCTTTTCCACGACCATGCTAACGATCGATTTCACATATCGTCGAATGCCTGAGGAGCTCTTTACCGTCCAGCTAGCGCTGTCGTCATTGAGCGCCAAATGGCGAAGACCTCCGCGGTCACTGCTCAATTCTGTTGAAACCAATCGCCCATTCTCGATTCGGCCGTAGACAGTGTCGCCAAAGGGGGTTCGAAAACCGCCAAATTCTCCGCTCAATTCGGGCGCCGCGCCGCCGGCGAAGACGAGGCGATCGCCGGCCGCATGCAACAGCATGTCCTGCACGGCCGTCATGGCGATCATGCTCGATTCCAAGGTATAGTCGGCTTCCAGGTTAAACGGACCGAAGCTGCCGGTCTGGCAGATCGTCCCAAGGCGAAAGTGGTCTTCGTTCAGCGTGATTCCGTTGAAGGGAACCACGACGCATTTCGAGAATTCCTCCAGCATGTGCGTCGGCATGCGTTTCGGCCAGGCCGCGCGCGTGGCCAACAGGCTGGCCCAGGGGAAGGAGAAGCCCGCCCAGCCGCCGGTGCCGCGAAGGATAAGCATGTGCAGGCTGTTTTGCGCGCATCGTAATTGACGATAAGGGCTGAACCGGTGAATTTCGCCCACCGGATAGAGCATCATGAGATGGGAGAAATGACGGTGCGACAATTGGGTTTCGAACCCTGGCCATTCCACAAAATATTCCGGAACGGATGGATCTTCGGGCCAATAGTAATTGGAGCCGGTCGTTTTAGCGGTCGGATAATCCGGCGTTCTTCTTAGAAAATCGACCGCCCAGAGCGCCAAATCGTCCTGTCTTTCCCGAAGCGTGCGGATGGTTTCGCGATAGGCGGCCGCCAGAAAACGGCCGAAGGCAAGGTCATATCCGGTGTCGCGGCAGGGGCAGTGTGTCGTGGCCTGAGATTCAATTTCGGGTGAGCAAGCATGGTTGAGGTGGTAGCGGCCGTCCTTTTCCTGGCGCCATAGGAATCGCGCGAACTGGAGGTGAGCCTTGAACACCGGCAAGACATGCGAGCGGAGAAAATCGGGATCGCGCGTGTACCGAAAGTGTTGCCAGAAGTTATGGCAAACCCATGCGCCGTCCCCGAAACGCAAGACGTCCCGGCTAGGTTTGCCGCGAATGCCGTCGAGGTCGCTGGTCATGGGCAGGGCCGCGCCTTCGGCGCCGAACAATGATCGCGCATACTCGCGGAAGAGCGGCAACTTGTCCAGATACCAGTTGTAGAGCGAATGGCCCAAGTCAAGATGGTTCCCCGTATAGATCGGCCAGTAGCAGCTCTGGACGTTCAAATCCCAATAATAGCCGCCGCCCCAGGGAGGCGTGCCATCCGACCCCCAGACGCCTTGCAGGGCGATGGGAAGGCTATCCGGTCTGGCGCAACAACCCAACTGATAGGCTCCCCGCCACCAAAGCCGCTCCAGCGTCGGATTGGAAAGCCGCACGTGGCTGCGCGACCAGAATTCCCGCCACCATTTACGGTGCCCCGTCAGCAAGGATTTCCAATCGGTTCCATGGGCGGACAACTGCCTCAACGCTTCGTCGCGTGTGAGAGCGGGATTCCTCTGCGGATTCCAAACACCGACTTGCAGCAGAATGTCATTGCCTCTTCTCGTGTCGATTTCAAAGGCATCACCAGATCGCCGAATCGGAACGAGCTCTCCATTATGACAAGTCTTGACCCCCAGCCACATCCTTGGCTGGGCATCGATCAGAGAACGCATGAAAGCGAAGCCGTCGGCGATTTCACGGGACGAACGCGCTCGGCCGGCAAACGGATTGGCGATTCGGCTGACAGGTTTTCCGGAAGCCTGGCGCCCGTAACGCACGCCGTCCGCCGCTTCCCGGCTCCAGAGTTGGGGAGGGCGCCAGCGGAAGCGGAGTTTGGCGGGGGGATTCAGAATGCGCAAGCAGATCACCGGTTTTTCGGCGTGCACGAACCATTCCAGGCGCATGCCGCTTGCGGTTCTCCAGGCAACCGCATCCCGAAGGGCAAGCCCTTCCTCGAAACCACTGCCCGCGCCGCAGTCCAGGACCAGGGCACCCGCCGTGAACCGCCGATGCTGAGGTCCCAGCGAATCGCACCACAGATCGTTGCGGTCAAGCGACAGGATGAGTTCCTCCGGACCGCCCCAGGCCATGACACCCAGCGTTCCATTGCCCTGCGGAATGCCTTCGATCCATTTGGCCGTCGGCTTGTCCCTGAACAGATTGTGTCTTCGCGCGTTGTCGAGAGGCATTGTCGCTCCGGATGATGGTTGCGCTGAAGCCCTGAAGGTTGCCAAAAAAAGAATTCCACAGGATTGCAGAGGATGCAAGCACAGTCGTGTGGTGAGAATTGTGTCGTGAGAGTTGTTGTGAGAGTTGTTGACAGATAGCGGTTCGTTTTGTATCCTTGTCGCAACTAAGCAACAACTAATATGTGGCACGGTATGAACCGGACGCTCAATGTCATCGCACTGAATCCTCGGTCTCGCACACCGCTGCACGTGCAATTGGCGGATTATTTGCGCCAAAGGCTCCAGGCCAAAGCATGGCCCGTCAACGAGCCGATTCCCGACGAGAAGGCGTTGAGCAAAATGGCGGGTGTCTGCCACCTCACGGTTCGACGCTCGTTAAAGCAACTGGTGGTGGAAGGCCGTATCTACAAGATCAGGGGCAAAGGAACCTTTGTCCGCGACAGTCAAGGCGAGCCGGCACCACACAACCCGCGCGTCGCGTATGTGGGCGTTTGTTGCGGGGAGTGTCCGGAGAACACCAGCGCCATGAGGCGGGCGCAGGGAATCATCGACTATTGCAGCGACCATGGCGTCATCCCGATCCGGCTGGCGTTTCACGATTCCCAAAGCGAACACGCTTGCATCGAGCGGAATCGGCGAATCCTGAGCGGTTTGATCGTGCACGGATTTCCCTTCTGCCGCCGGGAGCCGGATCAGTGGGTCTATCTCGGCAAGCTGGGCATCCCGGTCGTGGTTCTGGGGGGCTGTTTGGATCGGGCTCCCCGGATCGGTTCCGTTCGCCCAGCCGAAGAGGAAGGTGCCATGGAGGTCGTTAGATATCTTCGCGACAGAGGGCACCCCAAAATTTCGTTTATCGCCTCGAGTCTGAGGCGAGCCGAACCCCGCCTGATCGGGTATCAAGAAGCCGTCGAAAAATTGGGCATGGAAAGCCGAATATATCACGCCAAGCCAATGAACTCGATCCAAGACCAGGTCGAGTATGGCTACCGGACCGTTCAAGCCCTGATCGAACGGCGCAAGCTGCCAAGCGCCATTTTCGCGCAAAACGATGTGACGGCCGTGGGCGTGTATCTGGCGTTGCGGGAAGCGGGTGTCCGGATGCCGGAAGAGGTGGAATTGATCGGCGCCGGAGACGACCCCGAAGCGTGGCTCCTGCTACAGGAAACGCCATACCCGATTTCAACCATGGCGCTGCCGCACCGGCAGTTAGGGTTGGAAACCGCCAAGCTTCTGTTGGCGCGCATGCGCAACCCCAAGTTGCCTCCAAAAGATGTCGTCTTGTCGACTTCCTTGGTGCACCGGGCCACTACGAAAGGATAGGCCAGATGTTGAAAAGAATAGGGTCTCATGCGGCGGTTTTGCTGGCGTTGGGTGGTTTGTCGGCATCGGCCGCCGAAACGAATTTCGTGCTTCTCGGCATTGGCGTTATCGAAGCCGACAAGCATATCGTCGAATTCCAGCAGTTTGACCGGACGATTCCAGCTTATGAAAAGAGCGGCATCCGTCCCGCGCTTCTAGATTGGCGCGATTTCTTTCAATCCGATCGTTCCGAGGAACAGTTGTTGTCGGGGATGCGGCAATTTCACGCCATTCAACTGCCCACCACCCCCGATGGCGCCAAAGCGTTCGATGAGGCGGCGCAAAAACGGGCCGCCGTGGTGGGAGGGGCCATCAAACGCTAGGTGGAAGAAGGCGGAGGGCTTTTCCTGTTGG
>JAQULY010000046.1:14868-18681 GCA_028718445.1 Kiritimatiellia bacterium | reverse complement strand
CGGACTATTTCCCGCCGGTCACTTTGGCCTGGAAGTCACGTTTGCCCGCAAACTCAAGGAGAAAGGCTACAATCCCGCCATCTTCAAGTACGCCCTCGGATCGACCGGCCTCGCCAACAACTGGAAAGACCCTGGCCAGGGCGGCCTATACGACAGCATGGTCAAGGAATTGGCCGGAGCGGTTGAGTCGCTCAAAATGGACGGCCATACGATCAAGTTTCAGGGATTCATTTGGATCCAGGGCGAAAGCGATGCCATGACCAAGCCGATGGCCCTGGCCTACGAAGGACGGCTCAAGAACCTGATCGACAATCTGCGCGACAAGGTCGTCCAGACGCCTGAGATGCCGGTCATTCTCGGTGTCGACGAACAGCATCCGTGGGTGGTCGCCAATCCCGAAGTCGTCACTGCCCAGCAGAATCTGTCCAAAGCGCTGAAAGACTGTGCCTGGACTAGCATGAAAGGGCTTGAAAAGGCCGACAGCACCCATCTGAATCCAGCCGGTTTGGTCCTGCACGGCGAACGCATCTATCACGCCTATGAGAAGCTGACAGCACTGGCCAAAGACGATTAACAGTAGAGGTAAAAACCAAAGTGGGGCATCTATGAAACGAGTAAGCAGATTGTACAGTGTGGCGGTTAGTGTCTGCCTGTGGGCAGGTTCCTCGACGTGGGCCGAACCGGTCAAGCCCTTGGCCGTGCTGGACTTCAGCACCGGCGAGAGCTTGAACATGCAGGTGGCGGGACCCGCGCCCGCAAGGGCCGACGTCGCCGGCAACGCCTACGCCGAGCTGGTGCCGCAACGGGTCGCCCAGCCCGTGCAGTGGGATCCGAAGATGCCCAACCCCGCCTTCCCGGCGGTTGACCGGTCCGGAGACCAGGCGGCGCCTCCCCCGCCTCCGCCACCCCGGCTTGTGCTCGATCTGCATGAAGCCCAGGCGGGGCTCTTATCGCCAACCAACCTTGCATTCGTCGTAACGGTCTACGACATGACCGAGCGCCCTTCCGATTCGGCGCGTGTTTCCCTGCTGGGGGTCAAAGCCGACCGGAAGCCGGTCAAACTGGATTCGTTCAGCTTGTCGGGCGACCCGTACCAGCGGGAGCCCCTGCTCGGTGTGCGCGAGGTGCGCAAGATCCTGATTGCGTCGGGCGCGCTCTTGGCCAATGCGCTTGACGGCGGCGACGTGGCGCTGGAGACGCAGTCCCGTCTATTGATACGCCGCATAGAGGTCTACCTGCTTCCGCCTTCGCCACTGGACGAGCAGGCCGAACGCCGCACCGCACTGCTCTGCACTATCCCGCAATACATGCCCGCCAAAGGCGTGCTGAATATGTGGCGCCGCGACTACAGCGGCATCATGATCGACCAGACTGGCGCCTATGCCGACTGGATTGACGCGCAGACCGCCGCCCGGGAAGCGGCGCGGCATTCCTCCACGGCGCCGGCCGGCGCGAACAAGTCGGCGCGCTCGCAACTGGCCAAGGCGGCGGACGAACTCGACCCCCTTGTGCTCGATGTGTTGCGGGCCATGGACAACCTGTTCTATGACGGCAAGGTCGCGCTGATCCGACAGGACGCGGACGCTTACCGCGCGCTGCTGGCGGCGTCAACCGAGGCCAATCAGCGATTGCGCGCGGCCGCCCGCCAAGTGAAGGATACCGCGGCCCATCAGGAGAACAATCTGCGCGCCGCGCTCGCGGCCGCGGGTTGGCCGGTAGCCTCGCCAGGGACGGACCTTGAGCCGGAAGACGACTACCTTGACCGGATCCGATTCGCGTTATTCGCCAACAGTCCCTGGGATTACATGGACCCGTTCGACGCCGCCGGCCGGACTGCCCGCTATCTCGGAATCGACGCCAAGATGTATCTGCGCGGTGGCGGCACGCTGGATTCCGATCGCCGCCTGGTTGAGAAGCCGCACAGTGTCAGCAAGGCCGACCGGGCTCGCGGCTGGGACATGATCTGGGGGGTGGGCCATCACATGAGCCACACCATGCAAGGGTTCCCAACCTGGTTTCTCGAGAAGAACCCCGATCCGTACGACCGAGACTACAAGGGCGCCAAAGTCGGATGGGATATTTTCAACCCGGAGGTGCAGACCTACTTCCAGGACATGCTCACAGGTATAGCCCAAGTCTTCGCGGGCAATCCGCACATGCCGCCGTACTTCTACTGGGGCGAGCCCATGAGCGGCAAGGGCTACAGCGCGGCGGCGCGCAGGAGTTTCGCCGAGTACCTCAAGGCCCGGCACGGCGACATCGATGCGCTCAACACCGCCTGGGGATCGAGCAATGCGTCGTTCGACGCGATCTCTCCCCCCCCGCCGCCGGACGTGGCGCTGCGCACCAGCGCGAGCGGTCTGACCTACGATTTCGAGAAGTTCCGGCGCGACACCCTGAACGATTGGACCCGCGCGGGCGCCGCCGCGCTGAGGCGCGGCAACCCTGCGGCCAAGTTCTGGTTCGAGGGCTGGGGCCGCTATGATTACCTGCTCAGCCACGGCATGGACCAGTACGGCCTTTTCAAGGCATCGGGCCTGTCCGCCGTTCACACCGGCTCGATGGGCCAGGACGCGCAACGAGTGCTCGGGATGGCGCTCTCGCAGTACACGGGGACCCCGCTCTCGGACGGCGAAATTAACATCTACGGTCCGTATTACAACGGTTCCTCAAGCCTGTCCATGCTCCGGGCGGCCGCCGAAAGTCACGTCCTGATGCAGTGCTGGTACGACACGCGCCTGTTTCTCTTCTGGTACGACCAGTTCTTCATCGAGCGCGCAACCTCTTACAGCGGCGCGCGGCTCTACGATGGCTCGCTCGCCTGTCCCATGAGTCCGAGCGCGTTCTCCATTCGCACGGTCCGGCAAAAGGCGGATATCTATAACGGCATCATCCGAGCCACAAAGCCGGTGAACCCGAAGGTCGGCATCCTGTTTTCCTCCACGTCGTTCATCAACAGTTGGCCCTACAACGAAACCGAGCACGAGACATATCCCCTGCATGCGTGGCTGTTCAACTCCGACTTCGGCTACACCATCGTCCCCGAGGACGCAATCATGGACGGCAAGGAGGACCTGCAGGGGTTCAATGTGGTTCTCGCGCCTTGGGCCGCCTGGCTGCAACCCAAGGCCGCCGCGGCGTTGCTCGATTTTGTCCGGCTCGGCGGCGTGTTGATTTCGTCCGGCCCGGTCGGCGCGTTCGACCAATACGGCAAACCCCTGAACACGATTCTCGACGCCACGCTCGGGCCGGTCGAGGTGGCCTACGCGGCCAACGAACGGACTGGCGAGACCCGGCTGGCGGACGAGTCCGTGGCTTTGCTTCAGACCCTTGGGGACCGCTCCACAACGCACTTCGGAGGGTGGGCGTGGAAGATCGACCAGAAAACGGCGCGGCCTGAAGCGCGCATCGTGCTCAAGCTTGCGGATGGGACGCCCGCGGCGTTCGAGGCGCCTTACGGCTACGGCAAGGTGATTGTGGCCACCGGCCCGCTCGGCAAGAACGGCCTGCGCCGATTCGTGATGAACGAAATCGAGCGGCGCGTGGCGCCGCTCGTGCGCAAGTCGTGCGACGACGGCTTCCATGTGATGTGCCGGGTTGACGCGGCCGACAACCTGTACCTGGGCGTCTTCAACCAAAACACCGAGCGGCTCATCGCCGACACGCTCCTGGTGGATGGCCATTACGACAGCGTCACCGACATCGGGCTCTCCGGCGCCTGGCCCGTACGGGTCTCCCGGCAGGGGGATCGCACCGCCGTGCCGTTGACCCTTGCGCCGGGCGAAGGCACGGTGCTGGCCATGGGTTCGATGT
>JAQULY010000046.1:0-14858 GCA_028718445.1 Kiritimatiellia bacterium | reverse complement strand
ATGTTCAATGCGCGTAGGGCGTCGCGCGACCGGCAGGCGTCGCTCGCGCCCGAGCCGCCGCTGGTTTCCGTGAGCGACGAGGAACTCGCCGGCGCCGAGAAGAAGGTGCTCGGCGGCCGTTTCGCGGCCGCGGCCAAGGCCGAGGCGCTGGCGCTCCTGGCCGTGGCGCGCAAGCAACGGTCGTTCGGATACAACGAGCGGGCGCAGCGGCTGATGCGGCTGGCGCTTGAGACCAGCAAGCCGGCCGATTATTTTGCCTTCCCCGAGGACGTGGTCACGGCCCGGCGAGCCAGTGTCCCTGTGAAGATAGACGGCCTGGCCGATGAATGGCGCGATGTTCCGCGTACCAGCGTCAAGCCCGGCGCCGCGGCGGGCGGCGAATTCGCTATTCAGTGGGACCAGGACAACCTCTATGTTCTCGCCGTCGTCCGCGACCCGGACCTGCGCGAAGTCGAGGAACAGGGCAGCGACGCCAACTGGGTCTGGCTGTTTGACGGGATCCGGCTCGCGCTCAACCCGGCCAACACCGCGCCGCTTGCACTGGGCGGACCGCTGTACGACGCAGTACTTCCTGTGGGGCAGACGTACCTGGCGGTGAGCATCACGGGCCGCAAATACGCGAGCAGCGCCTGCGGATTCTCCGCCGCCGCCGTGAAGAGCGCCGTGCAGAAGGTGGAGGGCGGGTACGTGATGGAACTGGCGATCCCCATGGAGGACGCCATGGTTCCTGCCATCGCCGGCGCGGACGTGGGACTGCGATTTTCGGTCGCGAATCATGGGTCGGGCATGGGCTTCACCCGCTTCTGCGACCGCGAAAGCATGATGTCCGACAGCCTGCACTTCGGCCGGCTGCGTCTCACCGAGTAGCGCATCGTCAACCAACGACCATCCATTGCCAACCAGGAAAAGCATTCACACAAATGGAACCCAACGCATGCTATGTGTCGCCGAACGCGGATCGTGACCAAGGCGCGCGGTCCGGTGAGATGATCGTTCAATGAGGAACCATCCCATGCTGAATCGAGTTGGACTGCTGGCGCTGCTGAGTATGCTGGTATCGGGATGTTCTTCGGTGTGGCGCGGCCCTGAATTACTGCTGACGCGGCGGGGTGTGCCGGCCGCGACGATCGTCGTGCCGGACACGCCGCTGGGCGCCTGCAATGGCATGGGCGCGGCCACGTTGACGCAGGCGACCGCCGCTGAGGAACTCCAGAAATACGTCGAGAAGGCCAGCGGTGCCAGACTGCCCATCGTCCCCGCCGCGCGGGCGCCGGCCAGGGGGACGCTGATCCTCGTGGGACGTAGCGCCGTTTCGGACGCCTTCCATCTCGATCCCCCGACGCGCCCCGAGGGGCTGCGGGTCGTCAGCTTCCGGCGCGGAGTGGCGATTCTGGGTGAAATCGCCGATGCCCGCGTGGCCGCAAACAACACGGACAAGGATCTGGACCGCGGCATCATGCATGCCGTCTACACCTTCCTGGAACGTCAGGTGGGCTGCCGCTTCTACTTCGAGAACCGGGACGACACGGAACTGGGAATCGTGACTCCGGCCAATCCGACCATCGCGATCCCAATGCCGCTTGACTATACCGACGCCCCCGCCTTTGCGCAGCGTCAGAACTACCGGACATCCCTGGCCGCCACACGCGCCGGCTGCGCCGATCATTGCACGGGGGGACACACCCACGGGGACGCATGGGCCAAGCGTTATCGCGAAAGCCACCCCGAGTACTTCATGATGAATGCGGACGGCACCCGGAACTTCAGGTACCTGTGCTACAGCGAACCCGGCGTGCTGGAGGCGGATCTCAGACATGTCGAGGAATGGTACGCGACCGGCTCGAACATGTTCTCCAGCTCGCATCCCACCGCCGGGTATATCACCGTCTGGCCGGACGACCTCTATCCCCGTGGCGGCTGCGCCTGCGAACGATGCAAGGTGAAAGCGGGAGGGGGTTACGATAGCCGCTGGTCGAACTACTGGTGGGACTACGTGCGCCGGATGGCGGAAGCGGTTTCAAAACGCTGGCCCGACAAACGAGTCCTCGCGGGCGCCTACACGACATGGCTCAATCCGCCCGATTTCGCGTTACCGAGCAACGTATGCGTGCAGCTCTGCATTTGTCCCGGCGGCGAACAGAGCCATGCTCACAACTACATGATCAAGCAGACGAACCTTTACGCGAAAAACCTTTCCCTGGTGACCGCCTGGAGCGAGATACTCGGCCGCAATCCCGACCGGCTGCACATACGGGAATACGGGTACGACAACACCCACACCGGAATTCCCATTCTCTATCCGCACGTCATGCAACGTTGGCTCAAGGACATCCGCCCCCTTTGCCGAGGCTCCTATTTCGATGGCATCTGCGGGGCTGGCGACACGCCGAACAACTACCTCATGACCTGGCTGCAGTTCCGGCTGCTCTGGAATCCCGGCCTGGATGTGGACGCCGCGATTCGCGAACACTGTCAAACGTTCTTCGGTCCCGCGGGAGAAGAGATGGAGGCTTTCTACCGCCTGTTGGCCGAGCGGTACGAACAGCCCTGGCCGGCGAATGAAGTCGCGGCCTGGACCGGATACGGATTCAGCATCTCGATGCTCTATGGGGAAACCTACCCGCCGGAGATCCTCGATCGCCTGGAAGAGTCGCTGCTGGCGGCTTCGACCGCCGTAGGGTTGCCGGCCGATCCGGAATGGGACGTGCGGAGCAACTCCGCCTGGGTGCTGCGCAACACCAACGATGCCTCGCGCGCCTATCCGGTCAGCCTGGCGCCCGTGAACGGCGCGGTGATGCAGCCGACGTTGCGATGGATGGATGGAGAACTGGTCTATCGAGGGACGCTGAGAACCGGACAGCGGTTGCGGGTGGAGGCGGGGCCCAGGGCCACGCTGATCGAGGCGGACGGCATGGCGCGGGAGGTGACGGATCGGCTGCAAGGAAATCCGCCGACCGTTGCGCCCCACGCCACGATCGTCGTCCACTACAGCAGCCGGCAGGCCGACAATCGCGATCTTCTGCGGGTGACGATGGGCAATGCCGACCGGGCGGCCCCGTCCTCGCTAAACCTCCACCAGCGCCGATTGCTCTGGTTGCGCCGTCACTTCGACGTGCACACCATGGGTTGGGGGCGTTACTCCCCGCCCGACGGCGCCTTTGCGCTCGGCCGCATGACGCAGCACTGGCTGCAGCGCGGGGCGCCCGCCTACTCCGTGGCGTGGCTCACCCACCCGCCTACGGAGGACCCGGATGCGGCGTGCTGGCGGCAGACGGAGGCCATTTCGTTGATCCAGGGCCGCGATAACCCGCAAAACGCGGACGTCAACGTGGGGTTCCCGGCCGATCAGCCCACGCAGGTCAAGCTGCTGCAGGACGACACCAATCTATATGCGTTGTTCCGCTGCGTGCAGTATGATCGGCCCTCGGACAAGAACGACGGCCTCGTACTGCGCCTTTACCGGGGAGCCGGCAAGCCACCGCTGGCGTTGGCGGTGCGGCCCGACGGCGCCTTCTATCCCCCCCCGCCCGACACCCCCTGGGATCGAACGACGTACGAGACCAATACCACCGGCATCGTCACGCACGTCATGCAGCGCATTCTGCCCATGAGGACGCTGACCGTGAGGCCGTCGCGGGCGGCCACGGTTCGGCGCGACACCAGGCAGGACATCGGCGCGACCACGTACGGCTTGTACGCGGGGCATATGTCCTCGCCGGACGGCCGCGGACTGACGGTCTTCGACAGCTATCTCCAGTTCGCCGTGCCGGAGATGAAACCGAACGAGCGCATTGGCTGCGCGACCTTCAACGGGTATCTTCAGAGATACCTGAGCGCGACGTATCGGTGTGGGACAGTCGTGAGCTATTCGGCGGACGACGGCTGGGGAACGGGAACCGTCGTGTTCGCACGCGCACCGGCGCTCGAAGAGCCCGTCACTGTCCTCAACCGGACCAAGCCTGACGACGAGGGCCGCGGGTGGTTCACCGCGGATGTCAGCCGCTATCTGCGAAAGGACACCGAAGGTCCCGGCCAGCCGCTAACGCTCGGGATCACGGCCGCCGGCTATCCGGGCGTGCGCGGTTTTGCCGTATCCATGGACGAAGCCAAGGGGCTGGCGCCGTCGCTGAACCTGGAAATCGCCCCGGCCGACTTTACCGAGGAACCCTGGTGGAGCGTTATGCTAACGATTCCGAAAGAGATGGTCGCCAAGGGCGGGACACTGACCGAGTTGCGCGCGGATATGGTGCGCGTCTCCGAGGCCCGCCACTACCAGTGGAGTCCCCCGCTGGCCTACATCTGGATCTACATGTTTCCCGCGGACCGCCGGGGACGATTGCTATTCGAAAGGAAACCTGAGAAGGCCGTGGAGTGAAAAGATGTCATGCAACTGGAGCTAAAATGATTCCTATCAAGTGTCGCCTGGCCGCCGCGCTCTGTGGCGCGTTGTGCGCGGGAAGCTTCTCAATAACCGCGAACGCGCAAGTCTTTTCGGCGCCCTTGGACGCCTCGCTGGCGGCCACCGGGGGGGTGTTGCGCTTCACACGACCCGGTGAGGCCACCTACTTTGACGCCGGCAAGCAGCGCATCGTGACGGCGCCTGCCGATGTGCCGCGCTTCCTCACCGTGCCTGGCGGGGAGAAGCGCTGGGGCGCACCGGCAGGTCTGCTGCTGGAAGGAGCCACGGTCAATCTGTTGACCGATTCAAGCTTTGAGATCGCGGATGCGCCTTCAGCCTGGACATTCACCGGCGCGGTGACGAGGGAGGCGAAAGTCGGCGTGCATGGGGAGCATGGGCTCACCATCAAAGGCCCGGCAAAAGTCACCCACCTGCCGGTGAAAGTACTGATCTTCCCGCATAGACGATGCACCTATCTTCTCTCTCTGTACGTACGTCGAAAGGACGGCGCCGCCATCGGTCCGAATGCCATCCGCTGCTTCGGCTTTCCCGCGGACAACGGTCCCTGGGACGACCGCCAGGTAATCCAATTGGAGCCCCAGCGACTGGGTGACGGACCGTGGTACCGGGTATCGGCACGCATCGGCTATGTGGCCAACCAGGAGAAGACTCCCCCGCAAACAGACATGTTGACGTATGGATTCAGCTTTGACGGGCAGGAATACTATGCCGACGCCGCACAGCTCGAACATGCCGGGGGCAGCTCGAATTATACCGTCTACTATGACGTACCAACCGCCTATGTGGATGCCGGCGCGAGCCCGGTGGCACGGGCAGCCGAGACGCTCTCCGTGCCAGCGCAGGCCCTGCTGCCGGGCAAGGCCTGGAGCTACTCGCTGTGGACCTATGTCGAGCCGCCGGATCAACGGCGAGTGAATTCGGGCAGCTACAGGCGTCTCTTCTGCGTGTGGGTAGAAAAGGCTACCTCTGCCAGCTTGCTGCTCACCCACCGTGGCGATGTGCAGAATGTCGCTGATGGCCGGTATGAGGTCATCAAGGCGAATAAAGTGCCGCTCACCGGTTGGGTGTACCTCACCGTCACCTACGATGGACAGGGCATGAACTTCTTCGTTAACGGTATTTCCGACCATGGGAAGGACGGCCCAGTTCCGTTGAGTATTCCGCATCCGTTGACAGGAACGGCTTACTGGGCGCTCAATGTGCCACCCGGTTGGACCGGGGAGACACTGGCCCCCTGCGGGCTGATCGCCGATTTCACGACCTGGGATCGCGCTCTGACACCGGATGAGGTCAAAGGCCTCTACGCAACCGGTATCGCCGGCGAACTCCCGCCGGACCCCAACAATATTCCTGTCGCATTCAAGCTGAAGCAAGCAGGCAGCGTCAGTCTGAATCTGTATGACGCGAACAACTGCCTGGTGCATCAACTGCTGATCGGCAAGCCGCTGCCCGCCGGGAAGCACCGTGTCTTCTGGGATGGCTGTGATGACCAGGGGCGACCGGTGCCGGCGGGAACCTACCGGCTGAAGGGGCTGGTGAGTAATGTCCGTTCGGAATGGGACGGCAAGGTGGCCAACACCAGTCCGGTGGACAACGCCGAGTACAAGCAATACCGCACCGGGAACTATTTCGATGTCGTCTCGCTGCCGGACGGCGGGTTGGTCACCGTGTCCTCCTGGGGGGAGCACGGGCATGTCCTGCAGGCGATCGACGGCCCGCCGGACTACGCGGTGCGCTGGAGCGCGGATACCCCCTGGGTGGCCTTCGGCATTGCCGGTGCGGTGGATGGCGACCGTGCATATACCGTCTTCCCCCACTGGGTGGACGAGAAGAAGACGCGTGAAGCCGTGGTGCGCTGGAACCTGGCCACCGGTGCTCACCTGCCGTACAGGGAAGGCGGCAGCGCCCCGGTCTCGCCGAAAGGCGTGCTTTGGCTGAACGAGCCGCACCCGGGACAAACCTGGTCCACCAGCGATTGCGATCGCACTAAACCCTTTGAATCGGTTGGCGTATGCGGCCTGGCCGCCCGCGACGACCGACTCTACGTGCCCATGCTGCTGGAAAACCGCGTGGCTATCCTGGATGCCGGCAATGGTCAGGCGCTGGGGAGCTTCCCGGCGCCCGCGCCGCGGAGAATTGCCCTCGATGCCGCCGGGCGCATCTATGTGACCAGCGGGAAGCAAGTCCTGCGCTTCACTGCGGACGGCAGCAATCAAACGGCGGTCGTCACCGGTCTGGAAGACGCGTGCGGCATTGCGGTGGGCGCGGACGGCAAAATGTACGTCACCGATCTGGGCGCCAGCCAACAGCTCAAAGTCTTCGATAGCACCGGCAAACGGCTGGCGGTGTTCGGTCAGGCGGGCGGACATCAGGGCGGGCGTGTGGCGCTGGACCTGCTGCAGGCTCCGGTCGGGGTAGCGGTGGATGCCCGGGGGAACATCGCCCTGGCGGATCTCGGCGGTCTGCGCATCCTGTTGTTGAACCCGGACTTCACCCTTCGTAAGGAGATCCATGGCCGCATGCCGTACAATCTCTCCAGTTCGCAGTTGGATCGCTCGCTGGTGTACCAGGGCTGGCCCGGCGGTGACCTGATGGAGTACAGCATCGACTACGCGAGCAGAACTTCGACCATCACCCGGCGTTGGAGTAGAACGCAACAACCCGAGTTGAAGGGCTGGCCGATGAACTGTCATAGCGACCAGGTCTTTTTTTACCGCAAGGGGCGGCGCACCTTCGTCTATTGGCCGGCCCATTGCGCGGTGGCGGAACTGGTGGGCGACAGGTTAGCGCCGCGGATCAGCATGGGGGTGGCGCAGCCGGGGTGCGGCCTGGAAGTGAGTGTCGTGCCGGATGGCGCAGCCTGGTCGCTGGAGGAGAAGATGAAGGCGAAGGCGGCCTTCATCTGGCGCGACCGCAACGGCGACGGGCGGCTGCAGGCTTCCGAATTCGAGTTTGGAGACTGGCCTGTCGCCAATTCACGGATCGGGTGGCACAGCGGCGGGTGGCTGGACGACCAGGCGAACATGTATTACACCCAGCGCGGCGATCGGAAGGACCTGACTGTCGGTATCGTCAAGGTTCCGTGCCAGGGGTGGGATGCACAGGGCTTGCCTGTATACTCCTGGACCGCGGCGCAATATGTGGTGACCATCCCGAAGGAGATGGCCTATGCGGGCAAAGGCGGCGCGAGAAACTGGGACGGCAAGCTGTTTTCCGTGCGCCCGGAATCGATCATCCGGGATCAAGCCGGCGACTATTATGTCTCTGACCAGGGCGACATGTTCAGCAGCCCCAATATCCCGCGCGCGATCATGAAATTTGACCGGCACAACCGCCTGCTCTGGCGGGTGGGCCGCGTGCAGGAAGGCAGCGTCTGGCATCCTGGAGAGGTGGTATATTGCGGTAACATGAGCGGTCTGGTGGATGACCGCTACCTGTTTTACGTGGATTATGTCGGGCAGATGAACGTCTGGGATACTGACGGTCTCTTCGTGGCGCGCCTCTTCTCCGACCTGCCGGATGGGCTCTTCTACGGCGCCGAAACCTTCCATGGTCTGGCCTTCCGCCACCCGGACAACGGCAAGGTCTACGCCTACTCCTCGCCGGACTGCATTTATCGCACCATGCGCATCGTGGTGCATGGGCTGGAGGAGATCGAGCGCTTCACCGGGCGCGTGAAGGTGAAGACGCCGTCTGCGCCGCGTCCCGGAGCGCTGTACGAACTGGAATGGCGGATCATGCCGCGCCAGAACACGGTGTGGATCGACGGCGAGATCAATGCGCGCGAGTGGGCCACCGATACCAGCGAACAGGCGCCCGAGCGTTTCCTGAACGGCAATGGAGAAGAAGCCGCGCGCGCCTGGGCGCAATGGGATCCGGATGCGCTCTACCTTGCCTGCAAGATTCCGGATCGAACGCCCGCCATCCCCGCGGTTGGGCAACCGGGCGATCGTCTGGCGCTGATGTTACGCGCCGCCGCCGGCACCGAGCGCACCGGCGGCGCGGCCTACGCGAAGGGCGAATGCCTGATTGCCATCGCCCCTGGCGAGGATGGCGCTCTCGCCGCCGTGCTGCTGCAGGACGGCGGTGGACGGCAGGGCCAACGGCTGCCGGCCGCCGAGACGGCGCTGCAGCGCTGGCCGGGCAAAAATGGCTATAACGCGGAGCTTCGCATCCCCTGGGCATCCTTCGGCAACTACCGTCCGTCCAAGGGGGGCCGCATCCGCTGGAACGTGGCTGTGGAATGGGGCCAGGAGACCGGCAACGCACAGCGCAGCATCCCGTGGAAGTCCGGTGACTACCTCGACCCGCGCAGTTGGGGAACCGCCGTTTTCGAATAGACCCGGGGCAGCCACCACTGCCTCCGGTTTTGCACGTTACGTGACACACATACATCGAGGAAAAGACGCATGACCTGTAGACGCATGCACGGCCTGGCAAGAGTCCTTCTGGCGCTGCTCTCTGCAACGGCTTGGGCGGGATCCGACGACTACTACTGGAAGTTGGGGGTCGGAACCTACGGCACGCCCATGTCCGACGCCACTGAAGACGTCGTGTTGACCCACGCGCGCTTCGACTGGCAGATGATCGCCTTCGGCGGCGGGGTGGATATGCCGGCGATCAACCGGTGTCTGGCGATGAATCCCCGCCAGCGCTTCCTGGTCAGGCTATGGCCGGTCCAACACGGCGACACTTTTCTTGACTATCTGTACACGCCCGGCGTGAAGGAACGGATAGACCAGGCCATCGCGGACCAGACCCGCAAGGTTCTGACCAAGATTTCCCGTCCCGACAACGTGGTCGCTTTCACGTTTCTGGAGGAGTTGCCCGGCCGCTGGCATCCGTTCTTCCGGGACAAGAGCGACGAAGAGTGCCTGGCGCTTATGGCGCCCCACCGGGAAGCCATCGAGAAGGAACTGGGGCGGCCCCTTGTGTACGACGATGCGCAGAAGGAATGGCTCTGGGACCGGTTCGCCGCGAGCCTGGACTCCATTCATGCAGCTATCCGCGCCGCGGCCGGACCTAAACGTCTGGTGTTGTTCTGGCCGCGCTTCGACTGGGGGGAGGAAAACATCCTGAAGAAGATCGCACACCCGGGCGGGGCCGACGGCCGGTTTCTGTACGTCCTGCGCCCGGACCAGTGGCCGGAACAGGTGAAGGTGGCGGAAAACAACCACTGGCCGTTCTTCTCCCAGTTATCGCTCAACACCCTGATGAAGCAGTCCGCCTGGCAAAACAGCGTGGCGCTTCCCCACGTCAAGTCCCGCTGCAACCTCGGCTATTTCTTCTACACCTCCGGTAACCCCCTGCGCCCGCACTTCTTCGACTGCCAGGCGATCGACCCCGTGAACAACGTGAACGGGTTGTCCTACCCGGTGCACATGCGCTGGTTCGCCGCCGATCGGAATCTCGGGTGGGATGTCTTCAAGCGGAACATTCATTTCGCGCCGCTGATCGACTTTCGGCCGGAAGGCAAATCGCCCGGCGACATCGTCGACCTGTACGTCATGGTTCCCAACCCGATCCTTGAGGGACACTACCCGGACGAGGCCAACCGTAAGGTCCGGAAATTGACCGTGCGGCTGAAGCTGCCGTCGTGGCTCGAGGTGGAGTCGGGCGCCGCCAAAGCGGTGCTGGGCGATCTGGGACCGTCCCGGCACCGGGCGCCCGCGCCGGCATCCGTGGCCGTGGCGCACTGGCGTCTGAGACTTGCGGCGCCGCCGGATTCCCGCGCGGTCCCGGTCGTGAACGTGTCGGGGAGACATCCGTCCCTGGGGACCATCAAAGGCCGGACGGAAATCGACTCACGGAAGAACCAGGTGTTGCCGGCGTTCGAAGAAAGGCCCGTCATGGTCAGCGGCCAGGGGTGGTCCGAGCCGGGCTTCGCGCTGGATCAGGATGTCCGGCCGACGATCTCGATACGCACCGGGCCGCGCGCGGTCTCCAAGCCGTCGCTGACGGACAACGACCCGGCGGTCAGCGTGAGTCTGGGCACCTACAAGGACAACGCCGGCTATTACCGCCTGCAGCCGGTGGACCCCACGAACTGCGCGCTGGACCGGCTGGTGTACGATGATACGGTCCCGCCGCATTCGACCCTGACTATCGCCCCTGACGGCCGGGCCACGCTGGCGCCGACCCGCCCGTTGCTGGAAAAGGCCTTTGCCGGCGCGGACAACCCCGGCCCCGGCGTGACAGGGGGTTACTACCTGGGGGCCTACGGCGCGAACCGTACCATTCCGTCCGGGGAGAAGGTGGTGGTCGAAGTGACCGGCAAGAAGGCCGGCAACGTGAACAGCCTTCTGCTCGTGTACTTCCGCTGCGCCGACACGGGCAAGCGGACTAGCATGAGCGACGGGCTGGTCAACCGTTTCAAGGACGAGTGGACCCGCGTGACTTCCGAAATCACTCCGCCGTACACGAACGCGATTCTGGAGTCGGTGGCCCTATACCGTTTCCCCGGCCACGCCACGGGGACGATCTGGTACGGGGCCGTCAAGGCGGACCTGGCCACGGCACCGGGACCCGGCCGGGACGTGAGCGTGGAGGTACGGGGCATGCCGCCACTGCTGCGGGCCGGTCGGAACAATTTCATCACTTATTTCGACGAAGACACGCAACAACCCGAGGGAAGCAAGATCAACGTCCGGCTGATTCCCCCCACGAATCTCAAGCCGGCACAGTAACCGACTGCACCAGCACGCAACGGAACTGTCAAGAGTGTTACGAAGGTCATAGAGAGACGTGCTGTCGGGCTTGACAGAACGTTGTTATGGAGAAAGATGCGCAACATGATTAACGAGGCCGGCCTCGCTCCAAACGGTTTTCCGCGGCCGCCGGAATGGGCATGGTCCATCCGCATGGCCGTCTTCCCAGGCAAGGGTTGCGACGGCGGCGCCCGAGAACTGCTCGATCTGACCGACGCCGAGATCGAAACGGCCTGTGCGCGCTATGCGGCGCGCGGAGTGTCGCTCATTCAGGCCGCGGGATTCCATCCCCGCATGATGTGGATTCCGGAACTCGAGCGCATTACCGACCTCAACCGGCGCATCACGGTTGCCGCCCACCGGCACGGCATGCGTGTGGTGGACCACCATACCTGCAACGGCATGTGGCAGCGGGTGAGCGACCGACTCTATGGATGGTGTCCTGACGAGGCCAGCTGCGTGGATATCCGCTTCGGCCGCCGTTATGTCCCCGATGGCGTCAAGTTCTGCTGCCTCAACCACCCTGACTTCCGCCGGCACTACTACCGTTACATCACCGACTATGTCGCCCGCACCGGCGTGGACGCCATGATGTGCGACGACATGCTTTTCTTCTATGGCCAGTACGGCTGCGGTTGCGATCACTGCCGCGCCCGCTTTCTCCGCGTCCTCGGCTACGAGATGCCGCGGACCGGCAACTGGCCGTTAGACGACTACTCCAACCCGGTCTGGCGCGACTGGATGCGCTTCCGCACCGGCTCGATCATGGAGTTCAAGCACGAACTGCGCAAACGCCTGCCGGACGAATTCGTGTTGTTCACGGACTCCAACGGCTGCCTGTTGGACCTTGACGACTGCCACCATGCCGGGCAGAACATCGAGGCGCTGGCCCAGGCTGGCGACGGCTGCCAGATTTGCGAGAGCGGCGGGGTCGCCTGCCGCGAGAAACCCCTGAAACCTCTGGTTTACTCGAACTACCAGAACTGGGAGCAGATGTGCGTAACCCGCAAGTACATGCAGGCCGTTTCGCGGCATTGGCAGACTCCCAGCATCCAGCACCAGTACCCGGCGACTCCCGCCGAGGGCTGGTTCTGCTGGGCGCTCAACAAGTTCGCCGGATTACAGCACTGGCGCGACGACGCCTGGCAGTACGGCGGGGCGCGGTACGCAGACGAGTTCGAGAAATGGACGCCGGCAACGGATTACCTGAACTGGGAAGCCCGGCACGAGGGCCTCTGGCGATATAGCCGTGGCGCCGCGGATGTGGGACTGCTCTTCTCGGCCCGCACCAAGCTCAACCTCGGCGCCGATCCTCAGCCGCATGCCGAGGAATACTGCGGTTGGGCACAGACGCTCCTCGCCAACGGCATTTTCTTCGACGCGGTGATTGACCCGGACCTCGAGGACATCGCCGCCCTGCGACGGTTCAAGGTCGTCATCTTGCCCAACGCCGTGTGTTTGTCCGAGCAGCAGATGGCCACGCTCAAGACGTTTGTCGAGGCCGGCGGCAACCTGATCGCCACGCACCAAACGTCGCTGGCGGACGAGACCGGCGCGGCCCGCGCCGACTTCGGCCTGGCCGATCTGCTGGGTGTGCATGTCGGCGACAAACCGCCAACCCTGCGCAGCGCCTGGCTGCTCGATCAGCGCGCCCGGGAAAGCGGCTTTGGACGCGGCCTGCCGCCGCGGCTGCCGTTCCAGCCCGTGCCGGTGATCCGCTGGGACGGTGAGAACGAAAGTAGAATTGCTCTCGCATGGGCCGAGCGGGTGCGGGTCAGTTTCGGCTGGCCGACCATGCCGGCCACGGTCGAATCCCGCCACAAAGCCGGGCGCGTGCTCTACCACCTGCCGCCGGCAGGCCAACTCGCCTACCGCGAAGGACCCTATCCGCTCTGGTGCCGAGCGCCGGAACATGACGAGGTCGTCCTGCGCGAGGAAGCCGAGGGCGTACGCTTCGAGGTCAAGCGACACCTCACCCCTGAACAGGCGCGGTTCGTGTATGTGGACGAAGGCCATGACGGCTATCGGCAACTGATCGTCAACAGTGTGCGCCGGCTGCTGCCCGAGCCGCGCGCGGCGGTCGCGGGACTGCCGGCCGGAGTGTTGTGCGATATCCACCGTCTGGGCCGGAGCCCGGCCGACAATGATTTCGCGGCCGGCGATCTGGTGGTGAGCCTGCTCAACGTGAGCGGCATGCTATTCAAACCCGGCGAGACGGTGCCGCATGCCGTGCCGCCGGAATATCCGCCGCTGGCCGGCGTCGCGACCTTAATTCTGCGTGACACGAGATGCCGCGCAGTACACCTCTACAGTCCCGACCATCCCGAGCCGTTGGCGTTGCCGTTTGTTGCCGGCGAAAATTGTGTCCGCGTCGAAATCCCTCTGCAAGAAGTCAAACGCCTGGCATTCGTGAGAATAGATAGGGGCGCATAAATCCGTGATTCGTGCCCCCACACCATATGCCCTGAGAGGGCGTCTTCACCGCCTGGACCGATCGACATTTGCCGACTGATTGTTGAAACGCAACACATGTCTCGCCTTGAAGCCCGGAAGCGTGGTCTTCCCCTTGTCCGCCATGCCCAGGGCCGCCTGCCTGGCGGGGATGTCGGCTGACACGGAGCAGGGGCCGCTCTCGGCGTTCACGAGCGCGGCGCCGTCGACCTTCAGAACCGTTCCTTGAACCAACAGGAATCCGACCACCGGCCCGTTGGTCTTCCCCGCTTCGACCGGTTGCGTCGCGGTGCGCACCACGGCGAGTTTGGCATCGGTGCGGATTCCCTCCACCTCGATGACGCCGCCATACGAAACTACCACGCGATCCCGGCATTCCGGAAATTGGAGCGTCGCGGCATGTCCGCCATCCACGGATTGCCGGACGGAAGCAAGAGCTGGTTGACCCTCCCATCGCGGATAGAGGCAAACGGTATAATGCGGATTGACATTCGTCGCATCCGCAATCAACCTTCTGACCTCGATGTCCTCCTTCCCACTCCGTTCCCGGGTGGTCGCCGGAACCGGTTTGCCCCAGGGGCTCAGTATGGCGCAATCGAACTTCGGCGGATTCAGGTTCTCCCAGGGAGACTTGTTCCGGTACAACGTGACGCCGTCGCTCCGATCGGCGGCGAGATGATTGGTTGTCACCATCATCCGCCAACTGTACGCATGCGGTTGATTGTCCTTCTGGATGTCGTCCACCACCAGGAAATACCGGCCCGCGCTCTGGCCGCCCCACACCGTGGCGATCATCCGGTGCGCCTTTTCAACCGGGTTCAGCGGTTTCGAGACCAGATGCCGGTCAGGCCCCTCGAAGTACAGATCTTCGCTGTAGGCTTCGGTGAAATCGACGAGGGCCGCGGATGCGAAACCACCATCCACCAGGTCGATCATCGGCGTCGCCGCGCTGGCGTCGTATGATCCACGATCCACGCCTTTGCCGTCGACAAACACGATGTTGTGGAAAGTCGAGAGACCGTGTTTGCCGCCGCCCTCCGTGGCCACGGGTTCGCCATGCGAAAACAGGTAAAACGAACCGTAATCGTTGTGATTGCCCGTGTTGTACCTGTGCTGCTGCGTCTCAAGGTGGAACACAGCGTCATGGGCCTCCCATCCCGTGCGCATGAACACGCCGCCATCGGGGAACCACTTGACCCTCGGCATGCTCTTCCAATCGGGGTCCGGCAGGTAGGGCCGGTCCCAGAGATATTGCGACACAAGCGCCCGCACATACCCGT
>JAQULY010000045.1 GCA_028718445.1 Kiritimatiellia bacterium | reverse complement strand
TTGTTTACACCTGCTAATTGTGATCCTCAATCAGATGTTCGGCGAGGAGCATGCGCATGAACAAGCCAACCTCGACATTCCAGAGTAAGGCCGGCTTCCTGGCCAGTTTCTTCGCGGCGGTATGGCTCTGGAGGTTTGGTTGGGCACGCTGGCCCGCAACCACAGATGTCGTGGCGTGTGTTGCGGGCGGCATCTTGGCCATCGTCTATGTTTGGAAGTTCGTCGTCTTGCCGTTTCGTAACGGCCTAGGAGGCTCAAGTGACAATTGAGAGAGGTGCCAACCAGAGCCTTGAGACTACTCGGAGCCTACGGCTCCTCGAGCCTCAAGGGTGACATTCGGCAAGGAGATGACATGCGCGGACAAAAATCGATGATAGCGACATTTGCGCTGGTGGCGTTAGTTTGGATGCCGTCCGCACGTGGGGACAGACCGATTGACCAGAGCACCAATGCATGGCAACACTTGATCGGGTCATGGCAAGTGACCAGTGCACAGACGTCTTTGGTCCTGTCGATAGAACCTGATCATCAAGTCCTGGTTCTCTGGATGCGACCTGGGAGCCATTCCATGGGGCGCACGTCTTGGTCGGCAATGCCTGGGGGCATTCTGATCCAAGATGCGCCCCGAATACGCCTCTGGGAAGGGCGTGACGGTAGTGACAACGAACTTCGTGCGGAAGTCGAAACCATCCCGGAGATCGGTTTCGACCCGAACAAGGATTTTCACGATCACTTCTTCATGAGGAGAGTTCGAGATAGAGACGTGCCACAGGGAGTGCTTGATCGCCCGCTTCCCGCGCGTTGGCAGATGGAGATCCTGGGCGAAGAGTGGAATGAGACGGCAGGACGGAAACCCCTGCCACGCAACGCGACAGAGGCCGAACAAACTCCTGCGGGTGACGTCCTAAGGGCTGCGCCCAAGGAGTGACGTTCGGCCACAAGATGAAGAAGAGATTGAGACGGATGGCGGTGGGGGTATTTGACCTCAGGCGCTGCCCGTCAGCGTCCCGGCGGCGGCTCCTGAACCGGACGAAGTACCCGTGTCCCGCCGCCGGGGGCAAGCGCGGCGCGGATCGGGGTTACCGGAAAACGGCGCGTCAGCATGGGTCGGATGCAAGGAAGCAGGGGCGGCGCCAACCTCGCGGTTGCGCCGCCCCCGGTGACGCCGCAGCCGGCCCATGATCACGCGCCGGCTTTCCGGCCCGATCCGCGCCGCTTCCGTGCTACATGTGCTGCGCTCAGACCAGGAGGCGCGGCGCCAATTGGTGTTATCGGATTCAATTGCCGACTGCCGGATCGTCAATGCCCAACTGACGTCTTGGCGTGCGTGGACAGCACCGCCAAATACTCTGGGTGCTCTGGCCATGGGATGTCCCATTGAATCCTTCTTCATTGGACATTCCTTCTTGGAGATTGAACGCCGAGATCCGAATGTCGAAGGCAAGAATCGCCACACGTGGCTTTTCTTCGTCATTCTGCGGTTCGATATTCTGCGGTTCTGCGGTTCGTCGGAATAGGGCGAAGTACATCCCGGCCGAACCCCTTTCCCCTCCGCCAGCCAACTGAATTGACTCGCAAGCCTCGCAACCTGTGACCCTGCTGTCGTGCGGCCGGGCTTGACCCTGCATGACGGCAAATGGTAAAAAGATCGGGCAAGGGGAATTGCGCGCATAGATGGGGACGGAGCGGATAGGCGATGCGGACACTGTGGCTGATGGGACTGGCATGTGCGCTGACGGTCGTGGTGGGCTGCGAGACCTCCGATAGCGATGCGCCCGGGGCCTACTGGTCTGCACGGGAAGAGCCGGCCGCCGCCCCCGCTCAGAACACCGCCACACCGGCCCCCGCGGGCAATGCGCCCGCCAGCAACGAACCTGCCGCCCCCGCCGAGCCCGCCTCCAGCGGCGGCAGCAGTGGCGGCAGTGCCGGGCCGATTAACCTCGGCAGCGTGCGTTGGCTGCACCACAACGTGAGCGGTTGGGCGCAGACCGCCAACCTGAGTTCGGTACGGATCTCCGGCGGCTCGATCACGCTGAACTACAACAAGGCCAGAGTCTGGCCGGAAGTGGGCGGAGTCAACGCCAATCCCTGGATCTTCGTGAACCTGGATGGCACGTGGTATGCTGCCACTTGGGAATGGCTGCGTTTCGGACAGACCACCAAGGCCGTCACGTCGGTCCGCGGCGACCACATCAAGAAGGCGCCGCTGAACAACTTCACGCCGGTGTCCGGCGAAACCTATGGTTTCATGGTCAGCGGTCTGGCGCGCGACAAGAGCACGCGCAACGTTTCCGAACGCAGCAACATTGTCATGGTGCGCTGGCCCTGATGCCGAAATTTCCTTTTGATGCCCGCCCGGGTGCTTTGACCCTTTGTCTATGAGATTTCCGATCATTGCCGGCCTGATACTGTCCGGCGTCCTACCCTTCTACGGCGCATCCGCGCACGCCGCGGAGTCAGCATGGCTGCCCGCCGAGGCTGCCGCCGTGCTGTCGGTCGCGCTGACCAACAATCCGGCGCTGGCCGCGGCACGCAGCGCCTGGACCGCCGAAACACAACGCGCCGTCGCCTTCGATGGCTTTTACCAGCCGCGGGTGCTCGCGGCGGCGGGCGCCAATCGCGGTCCCGCGGAGGCCCCCGAGAGCGGTCTGCCGCTCCGATTGCCGGGCGATGCCGCCAGCGCGCAGGCGGGTGTGCTGTTTCCGTTGCGCGTAGGCGCGCGCCTGGGTGCGGGGGTTGCGCAGCGTTATCTCTACGAGACCGACGGTTTCGAAGATCAGGCCCAGAGTGTGGCCGGTTTGCGCCTGGAAGTGCCACTCTGGCGCGACCGTGGTTTCCGCACGCAACGACTCGGACAGGCCGCCGCTGAGGCCGTGGCTGAAGGCACACGGGAGGCATTGGCCGGCGCACGGCAGAACGTGGCGCGCGATACGCTGGTGGCTTTCGCGAACTGGCTGTATGCCGCCGCCGACCTGCGCGAGGCCGAACAGGCGGCCGAGCGCGTCGAAAGCCTGCGCTCCGAGACGGCCGCGCGCGTCGAGCTAAGGGCGACGCCCGAATACCAGCTCTTCCCGGCTCAGATGGAGGTGGCCTTCCGGCAGGACGAACTGCGACAGGCACAGGCCCTGCGGAGCAGTGCCAGGCATGCGCTCGAGGCGCTGCTGGGCGCGCCGACGCCGCTGGCGGAAGCCGATCCGGCCTTGTTGCGGCGTTGGGCCGAGCGCTGCGCGACCGCGGAGGTGGCGCAGGTGCTCGGCGCGGCCGTGGCGACGCGTCCCGAGATGCGCCAGGCGCAGCGCGTCTGCGAAGCGGCCGATCGGTTGACCGATGTCGCCCGCGAGCAGGTGCGCTCGGACCTGTCGCTGGCGGCCGGCGCCGGGTACCAGACGGAAAACGAGGATGGCGGCTTCGGTAACGAGAACATCGTGGACGACCGGCGCGCCGGGGTCGAGGCGGCGCTGGTATGGAGCCGGCCGTTTACGTTCGACGCCGAGGCGGCCAGTCTGCGCGCCAGGGACGCGGACGCCGAGGTCGCGCGCGCGGAGCTGCGCCGGATCGGTCTGCTGATCGGCCTGGAGCGCGCTCAAGCCGAGACGGCCTTGGCGGCGGCGCGCGACCGGTTGGGATACCTGGACCGCGCCGTGCTGGAAGCGCGGCGCACTCTGACCGCCGAGGAGGATCGCCTGCGCCTGGGCGAGGGGCGTAGCCGCAACGTGCTTGATGCGCAGAAGGACCTGACCACCGCCGAACGGCTGGCCAATCTGGCAGCCTTCGAAACCGTGCGCGCCTTCGCCCAGTTGTTGCACGCCACAGGCGTGCCCCTGGCTTCCGAGGAGAACAACGATGTCCATCTCAGCCCGGCTTTTTGAACTGATCCGCAAGCAGACACCCGGCGGGGACACGGCGGCCGTCAGCGACCTGCTGCGCGAAGGCATGCTGCAGGACGACCAGCGCGAACGCCTGGCGCACGACCGTCAGATTCTCGAAGACCCGAAAGAGGCCAACGGCGAGATCGAGCGCGAGGCCCAGCGGCAGTTGCGGGAGGCGGCCGAGACCTCGCTGCGCCGCCTGCACGTGATTCAGCGCGGCCGCTGCCCGCAGTGCGGCGAGCACCTGCGGCAGCACCTCTTTGCCACGATCTGCGACAGTTGCGGCTGGAACGCCTACGACGCTCCGCGCCACGGCAGCGTGCGCGTACATCTCGCCGGCGGCAGCGAGGTCATAGATGGCGAACGCTGCTATCTGCTCAAGGATGGCGCGCTGCTGCTGCTGCGCAACGACGTGGTGGTGGCGCGGCTGCAGCCCAGCGCGGTCGGCTGGGTCGAGTATATCTGGGATCCGGAGGAACTGGACCAGCGGCACAAGGAGGTGCTCGACCGGCTGACGATCTCGTGCGCCTGGTGCAACAAGGTCGCCGACCCGGAGACGGACGGCTTTCACATGGTACAGGTGGCCTTCGGCGCCTCGCAGGAGCGCCACTGTTTCTGCTGCGACGAATGCTACGAGGCCTTCCGGAAGATGTACCCGGCGCGGGTGCACCGCAACTGTTACGAACGCTCCTGCAGCGAATGCAACCTCTGCCTCAAGCGCTATGAGGACGAAGCCGAGGGCATCCGCACTCTGGCCAAGGATCATATGCGCGAGAAGCGGCGCCCGGGCGCGTGAGGGCGAATAAGACATGAGTGACTATCGAAGCACCAAGGGAGAGAAACCCCCCGCCACCGGCCGCGAGCGGCGCTCGCTGCGCGTGCGCGTCTTCCTGACCGTCAGTCTGGGCAGTGTGCTGATCCTGGCGGCCGGACACTGGATCCGCCTGAACCGGCGCGTGCCGGCTTCGGGATATGTGACCACTTCCGACTATGCCGAGGTGCGCGCGCCCGTCGCCGGACAGGTGACGCGCATCGCGGTGAGCTCCGGCGCGCAGGTCAAGCAGGGCGACCTGCTGGTGCAGCTTGAGGACGCCGCCGAACGCGCCCTGCTGGCCGAGGCGGAGAGCGAGTTGCAGCGCAGCCAGGCGGAACTGGCGTTGCGCGAGGCGGAACTGGCCGAAGAACGGCGCGATCGCGCCTGTCGCGTTGCGGCCGCTGCGCTCTCGCTGGAGCACGCGCGCAAACGCCTCGAGACCACACGGCAGCTCTCCGAGAAGGGGTTGGCCTCCGGCCGCGACCTGATGGACGACACCTACAGGGTGCAGTTGGCCGAGGCCGAGCACCAGCGCCTGCAAGCCTATGACGCGACCTTGGGCGAACGCCAGATCGCCGTCTTGCGCCAGACCGCAGCTGCGCGCCAGGAGGCGGTGGCGCGCGCCCGCGCCAACCTGGCGGCACGGGCGATCCTGGCGCCGGCCGCGGGGCGCCTGCTGCGCCATACCTTCTATGTGGGCGAGGTGGTGCGGCCCGAGATGGTGCTTTACGAGGTCTTTGGCGGGGACGAGTTGATCCTGAAGCTGCGCGTGCCCGAGCGCTATGCCACGCGCGTCGCCACCAACCAGCAGGTGCGCGCCCAACTGCGCAGCGAAAAGACGCTGCTGCTGCGTCACTGGCTGTACGGGCACGTGGCGGCGGTGCGCGACGCGATCCAGTCGGATGGCCAGCAGACCTACCGCGTCATCTATTGTCCGTTCGATCCGCGCGGGCTGGAGGTGCCGCCCGGCACCACGGCCGACGCCCAGGTCCGCGTGGGCCGCGCTTCGATCTGGCAGATACTGTTCGATCTGTGAGCGCGACCGCGTCATACCGGCGGCGCGCGAGGATGCGCTGTGGCTGAAGCAACGAGCCAGTCCTTTTTCGCCAAGATCGCGCCGTTCGTGCGCCCCCTGCGCCTGCAACTGCTGATCGCGCTGGCGCTGACCGGCGTGATCTCAGTGGTGATGATGATCCCGCCGCTGCTAACGCGCTCGATGATCAACGACGTCATTGTCGCCGGCCAGTCCGAGCGCCTGCCGGCCATCATCATACTGTTTGTCGTCACGGGCATTTTGTCCGTGGCGGCCAGCTTCTTTCAGTTGATGACCATGGCCTATGTCGGCCAGGCCTTCGTCATGCGCGTGCGCTGTGCCGTCTACCAGCACATGCTGCGCCTCAGCATGGGCTTCTTCAGCCGCGAGAGCACCGGGAAACTGGTCAACCGCCTGATGGGCGACAGCAGCGTCCTGCAGCAGATGGTCACGGGAACGTCGCTGCAGATCTTCTCCGATCTGATCTGCGCCGTCTTCGCGATCACGGCGACGTTCTTCATCAACTGGCGCCTGGCGATTCCGCTCTACCTGCTGGTCTTCATCTTCGCACTGAACTACCAGATCAAGATTGACAAACTGCGCCGGCTGACCCGCGGTCAGCGCAGCGCCGAGGACCGCGTGGCCAGCGGCGTGCAGAACCGCCTCTCCGCCAACTTGACGGTCAAGACCTACGGCGCCGAAGCCCGCGAAAATCGCGTGTTTCAGGGGCAGAGCGCGCTCAGCCTCGACCTCGCGCGCGAAAGCCAGGTGGCTACGGCCAACTTCTCGCTCAACACCGGGCTCTTGCGCGATCTCGGTTACGTGTTCATTTTCTTCATCGGCTGCGCGCTGGTGCTCGAAGGGACCGCCAACTACGGCGACGTGACCGCCTTCCTGTACTACGCCATGCTGCTGCTTTGGCCGGCGGTGCGCTTCTCGCAACTGGCGCAACAACTGCAGGACGTGAAGATCTCCGCCGACCGGCTCTTCGAGATTCTGGACGAGCAGCCCCAGGTCGTCAGCCGCCCGGGTGCGATCACCCCTCCGCGCGTCCGCGGAGACGTGACGCTGGAGGGCGTCACCTTCGCCTACGTGCCCGACAAGCCCGTGCTTAAGGGCATAGACCTGCAAGTCAAGGCCGGCGAAACCGTGGCGCTGGTCGGGCCCACGGGCTGTGGCAAGACCACGATCCTGTCGCTGCTGATGCGGCTCTACGACGTCACCGGCGGCTCGTTACGCGTGGACGGCACGGACGTGCGCGACTACGAACTGGGCAACCTGCGGCGTCATTACGGCATCGTGCTGCAGGAGCCGTTGCTCTTCACCGTCAGCATCGCGGAAAACATTCGTTACGGGCGTCAGTCGGCGACGCTCAAGCAGGTGGAGTTCGCGGCACGCATCGCCGAGATTCACAAGGAGATCCTGGAACTGCCGCGCGGATACGACTCCGTGGTCGGGGATCGCGACGTGCAATTGTCCGTCGGCCAGAAACAGCGCCTGGCGATCGCACGCGCCATCCTGGCCGACCCGGCGATCCTGATCATGGACGAGGCCACCAGCGCACTCGATACCAATTCCGAGCGCGCCATCCAAGTGGCGCTCGACCGCTTTCTAACGGGGCGCACGGCCTTCATCGTGGCGCACCGCCTCAGCACCATTCGCAATGCCGACAAGATCGTGCTGCTCGACGGCGGCCGCATCGTGGAATGCGGCAACCACGACACGCTCGTGGCCATGCCAGGCGGGCGTTACCGCCAACTTTACGAAACCCATGCCGGCGCCGGCATGATCTCGGATGAGGGCTGACCGGTGAGACGCCGCTGCGACTACCGTCAGATGCCCTACCGCCTGCCGCGCGAGGTGCGCGGACAGCGTGGCGCCTTCGCACTGATTCTGCGCTTCGCGCGCCACTATGTCTGGCCGCACCGCTGGCCGGTGCTGTTGTGCGTGGCGCTGATGAGCTTCAGCACCTGCGCCGTCTACCTGCAGAGCTATTACTCGCGTATCGCCGTGGACGAGGTGCTGATGGTTGGCGCGGCCAAAGTGACCCACGTCAGGCAGGCGGACCAACTGGTGGATCGCGAACGGACGCTGCCCGATTCCGGACGGCAGGCCGATGGCGACGCTTCGGAGCACGCGCGCCTGAACGGCGAACGCCGGCCGGCCTGGGCGGGTCGGCGTCTGCTGGTGTTGTGCGTGATTTTCGTCTCGACCGTCCTGGCCTTCAACGTGGCCAACCGCGCCGTGCAGCGGATGCAGGCGCGCGTGGCCGAGAAGATCACGGGGCAGCTGCGCGAAGACATGCACGCCAAGATCGTCAGCCTCTCGATGTCCTACCACCTCGCCAACACTCCCGGCCGCCTGATGTCGCGCATTCTGGCAGACGTCGGCGTGGTGCAGACGCATTTGATGAACCTGATCGTCACCGCCAGCAGTCAGCTCGTGATGTTCGTGGTCGGCGTGGTCATCATCTTCTCCCTCAGCCCGGTTATCGGCTGGATCGTGGTGGCTTCGATGGTGCCGTACGGAGTTCTCGCCTGGCGTGTGCGCACCAAGGTGCGCGAAGTCAATGCGGAAATACGGCAGACCAATTCGTGCCTCTGGGGACTGGTGGCGCAGAAGATTGACGCCATTCGCGCCATCGTCGCCTACAGCCGCGAGCGCACCGAGATGCTCAACTTCCGCCGTCTTTCCTCCTGCCTGCTGCGAGACACCATCCGCGAACAGTTCCTCGGCGCCGGCATGACGCGCGTGGCCGACCTGATCTCGCTGGTGGCCACGCGCGGCATCCTGGTCTATGGCGCCATCCTGGTGCTCGGTGGCAGCATGACTCTGGGTGAGATGCTCTACATACATGGCGCGGCCTGCAGTCTCTTCATGCCGGTGCTCGTGCTGACGCAGATGACGCTGCAGGTCTCGGTCCTGCTGGTGGTGCTGCAACGTTTGGCGCACATCATGGATACGCGGCAGGAGGTGGCCGAAGACCCGCGCGCGCTGAACTTCCCGGTCCCGATCCACACCGGCATCGAGCTCAAGCACGTGACCTTCACCTGGATCTCGGACCGTCCGCCGGTGCTGGATGACCTCAACCTGCACATCCCGGTGGGCAGTTGGCTTTGTATCATGGGGCCCAGCGGCTGCGGCAAGACCACGCTGCTGCAGCTGATCGCGCGGCTCTTCGATCCGCAGGAGGGCGAGATCAACGTGGACGGTATTTCGCTGGAGGACATCCGCTTCAGTTCGCTGCGCCGGCACATGGCGCTCGTGCCGCAGGAGGCGCAGATCCTGAGCGGCACCATTCGCGACAACATCACCTATGGCTGCCCGGAGGCCTCGCCGGACGCCATCATGGCGGCGGCCAGGGCCGCGGAGGCTCACGACTTCATCATGGATCTGCCGGTCAAGTACGAAACACTGGTGGGCGACCGGGGTACGACGCTGTCGGGCGGGCAGCGTCAGCGCATCTCCATCGCGCGGGCGTTGATCACGAACCCCGAAATCCTGCTGCTGGACGACTGCACTTCGGCGCTGGATGCCAACACCGAACACCGGCTGCAGGAGACACTCGCGCGCCTGCTGCAGGGCAAGACCGCCGTGATCGTCTCCCAGCGCGTCTCCATGGCCATGCGCTGCCATCGCGTAATTGTGCTGGAGAACGGCCGCATCCGCGAGCAGGGCACGCCGTCTCGACTGCTTGAGGCCGGCGGGTATTTCGCCGATCTGCACGCCAAACAGACCAGTTGAGGCAAACATGACATCATCTTCCGGTACGCGCTCACGCACGCACGCCATCCGCATCATGGCGGATTGGCTGGATCGCGGCGACTTCCCCGACCGCCTCCTGCCCGATGTGGCCGCCGACCACGGCTTCATCATGGACCTGGTCTTTGGCGCCGTGCGCGGTCGGCGTCGCCTGGAGTGGGTGCTGACGCCGTTTGTCAAGCGCCGGCCAACCGCCGTCGGACGTGCCGCGCTGCTGCTGGGCGCACAGCAACTGCTGTTCATGCCGGATGTCGCCGAGCACGCCGCCGTGCATGCCACCGTCGAAGCCGTCAAGGCGCTGTCGCCCGGCAACGCGGGCTTCGTGAACGCGGTGCTGCGCAACGTGCTGCGCCGCCGCGAGGCCCTGCTGGCCGACCTGGAACGCCAGCCGCTGGCGGTACGCGAGTCGCACCCCGATCTGCTGATCCGGCGCTGGACCGCCAGGCTGGGCGCCGAAGAGACTGAGGCGCTCTGCCGCTGGAACAACGAGCCCGCCGAGACGATCGTGACGGTGCTTCCGGGCGGAGACCTTCCGGCCGCGGAGCTGCTGCGGCGCTGGCAGGATGCCGGCGTGGCGGCGCGCGCGCACCCGGCCTGCGCCGAGGCCCTGATCTTGCCGCACGGCGCGCGCGTCGAGTCCTTGGAGGGTTATGACACCGGCGCCTTCGTGCCGCAGGATCCCGCCACGCTGGAGGCCGTGCGGCTGCTGGACGCGCAACCGGGCATGCGGGTGCTCGACGCCTGCGCGGCGCCCGGCGGCAAGACCGCGCAGCTCGCCGCGCGCATGCAGCGGCGTGGCGAGCTGATCGCGTTGGACCTGCATGAGGACCGCTTGCCGCGGCTGCGCGCCAACCTGCAGCGGCTGGGACTCGATCGGTGGGTGCAGGTGGAACAGGCCGACGCGGGGGAGGGGACGATGGCCCGATGGGGTCGCTTCGATCGCGTTCTGCTCGACGCGCCCTGCTCCAACACCGGCGTGCTGCGGCGCCGGCCGGATGCGCGCTGGCGCTTCACGGAGCCGCGCCTGCAGGCTTTGGCGAATCAACAGCGACGGCTTCTGTCGAACCTGCTGCCTCTGCTGAGCGAGTCGGGCCGGCTGGTCTATTCGACTTGCAGCCTGGAGCCGGAAGAGAACGGGGAACTGGTCGAATCGGTCTGCGCCGCAGCGACCGGCTTCCGCCTCGTTGCGACCGGCGAACGCCGCCCCGCGCGCGACGGCACCGACGGCGCCTTCGCCGCTGCCATCGAGCGCGACGTGCGGCAAGACTAACCGCGGCAACACTAACCCTTGCCCGGCTGGGGCGTATTTGAGAGTATACGCCAAAAATAACCGGCCGCTTCAGGTTGTCCGGGTGGACGGTCTTGAGCGGCTGTCATCGGAGAACAACATGAAAGCAACTCAATGCTTTGGCATCAAGGGAAGTAGCGCCCTCCTGGCGGTGGGCTTGGGAACGTTGCTGGTGAGCGGTTGCGCGACCAGCATGTTCGAAAGGCAGACGGAGAGCAAGAAAGACAAGTACAGCCTGGCGGCAACAACTGTCGCGACCGACTACGAAGTGCTGGGGCCGGTCGAGGCGACTGGCTCGTCACAGGTCGTGCTTGGTATCGTCACGGATGGCGCCGAAGGCTACGGTCTGCTGATGCGAGCCGCGCGGGCCAAGTTCGGCGACCGGGCGACCAGCGTGATGTTCATCTTCAGCGAGTACCACTATTCGGGCATTCTGTATCCGCTGATCGGGAAGATCCAGACCACGTACTATGGCACGGCGGTTAAGGCCAAGTCGGCCTCCAATGTTCCCGTGGTTCGCGTGATCGGGCAGCAATGATGAGCGTTTCCTGCCAGCGCCGCCCAGCCGTCCGCGGCGGCGGCGCTGGCCACTGGTCCGCGGCCTTTGCGGCGTGCGCCGCCGCCGCGTGGCTGACCGCCGGCTGTGCGACCATCTGCAGCCGCTCGCGCTACGAGGTCAGCATCGAGAGTCAACCTTGCGGCGCGCGCGTGGCGGTTCTGGACCATTCGCAGCGCGTCATCGCCACCGGCATCACCCCCTGCAAGGCCACGTTCAAGGCCAAGCGCGGTTACCTCCGTCCGGCCATACTGGATGTCCGTTTCGAACGTGACGGCTACTGGCCTGCCCGTCTGCCCGTAATGGCCGATGCCGATCCGTGGGTGCTGGGCGACTTCGTGTTGCCTGGCAGTCTGGTGTGGTTCCTGGCCGTGGATGGCGCCACCGGCGCCATGTGGCGGCTGCCGGAAAAGCTCTCAGTCGAACTGCAGCCCAGCGAGTGATCATGGGCCGCGGCGTCACCGGAGGCGGCGCAACCGCGAGGTTGGCGCCGCCCCCGCTTCCTTGCATCCGACCCATGCTGACGCGCCGTTTTCCGGTAACCCCGATCCGCGCCGCGCTTGCCCCCGGCGGCGGCACACGGGTACTTCGTCCGGTTCAGGAGCCGCCGCCGGGACGCTGACGGGCAGCGCCAACACCCTCGACCTGTGATCCGGAGTGCTGTCTCACGGAGTCAGGCGCTGTTTCAAGTGTCTCAAACTCACATGCACACCACTTGCGCTCCCATCTCACTGACCCATTACGCACCCGGACGGATTTGCTTGCCGGGACGGATTTGCTGTGACATCTGCCGTGCAGTGACGTAGAATAGGTCCACTCGCAGAGCACTTGAAACACCAACACGGGAGCGGGCTATGGGCAACGAATCGGCGGGCAAGGATCTGGGGCTGCTGCTGCTACGCGTCGGCATCGGCATCATGTTCATGCGTTTCGGGTGGGGCAAGATCAGTAACCCCGACGGTTGGGCCGGACTGGGCGGAGCCATGAAGTCCGTCTACGGGATCTCGGCCGCGCCGGCCTTCTGGGGTTTTATGGCTGCGCTGGCGGAGTTCGGCGGCGGCGTGGCGCTGCTGCTCGGCATCTTCGTGCGCCCCTTCGCCCTGCTCATGGCCTTCACGATGGTCACCGGGGCCGCCATGCTGATCGGCGGCGGCGCCGACCTGATCAAGTATGGCCATCCCGTGAACATGGCGATCGTCTTCATCTCGCTGCTGTTCATGGGCGGCGGCAACTACGCGCTGGGCGCGTTCATCCCCGGACTGCGCGGACACTGGTTCCGCTGAGCGGGTCAGACCATGCCGTCGCCTGACGCCATGGAGCGCGCATGTCGCGCCATGCGCCTGCCGTTTCTGGGCGCCAGCGTGTTGCCCTTTGCGGCCGGCGTGTCGCAAGCAGGCGTCACGCGCGGTTGGGGCGCCGTGCTGCTGGGCTTGCTGGCGGTGGCCGCCACGCACTTGGCCGCCAACATGATCAACGAACTGGCCGACGCGGCGTCCGGCGCCGACGCGCAGGATCCGGCACGCTATACGCACTTCGGCGGCAGCAAGCAACTGCAACGCGGCGAACTCTCACCACGCTGGTACCGGCGGGCCGTGGCCGTTATGCTGACGATCGCGGCGCTGGCGCTGATAGTGCTGGCTGCGCGCCTGCAAAGCTGCCGGCCACTGTGGTGGGGTGTCGCCGCCGCAGCGCTGGCGTGGGCCTATTCCGCGCCGCCGTGGCGGCTAATGTCACGCGGCGCGGGCGAGGCGGCGGTGGGACTGCTCTTCGGGCCCGCGACCGTGCTGGCAGGCTGGTTCTGCGGCACGTCACGTCCGGCCGGTCTCCGCGTCTGGTTGCTGGCGTGCGCGCTGGGTCTGCTGACCGCCGGTGTGTTGTCCGCGAATGAAGTGCCCGACGCGGCCGACGATGCGCGCGTCGGCAAACGTCATATGGTTGTGCGCCTGGGCGCGTCACACGGTTGGCGGCTATACGCCCTGATATGCCTTGCCGCCGCCGTGGCGCTGGGTGCGGCCGCCTGGTTACGGCCGCACTGGAGCGTGTCGCTGGCGGTCGCCCTGCCGGTCACACTGGGACTGTGGGTGACGCTGCGTCTGCGCCGCCATGCAGGCGACAAGGCCGCCCTGACGGCTTCTTCGCACGGCGCGGTGGCCCTGCAAGCTTTGACGGCAGTGCTGACGATGGTTGACGGTTGGCGGGGGCCAGGCACATGAGTACACGCCATCAGGTTGTTGTAGTGGGCGGCGGCTTTGCCGGTCTCTCCGCCCTGCGCGCGTTGAGTTCCGCGGGCGGCGGGGTGCGGCGGGTGCTGCTGGATCCGGGCGAAGCGTCGGTCTTTCGTCCGCTGCTGCCCGACGTTGTCAGCGGCGGTCTATGTCCCGCCGCGCTGACCACGCCTTTCGAGGACCTGGCGCGGCGCTGGCGCTTCGAGCACAGGCGCACCGCCGCCGTGGCGGTGGATGCCGGCGCGGCGCGCGTGCGGTGTGCCGATGGGACCGAAGCGCCCTACGATGCGCTGATCGTGGCGACGGGCGCGCGCGTCACCTTCTATGGGCGCGACGAGCTGCGTCAGGTGGCCATGACGCTCGATGGCGTCGCGGACGCGGCGTGTCTGCGCGAAGCGGTGCGCGCGCGGCCGGAGGGTCGCTACGTCGTGGTGGGCGGCGGCTACACCGGCGTGGAGGTCGCCACGCATCTGCGCAAGGCGCAACTCAGCGCGGGAAGCGGTGGTGAAGTCCTGATCGTCGAGGGGTCGCCGAATTTGTGCGGTACCCTCCCGCCTCCGTTGCAGCGTTACCTGGGCGACGAGATCGCCCGGATGGGCATCCGTTTCGTGCCCAACGCGCGCGTGGCTTCCGCCACGCTTGATAGCGTGACGCTAGACAACGGCGAGCGCCTGGCACCGGCGCGGTTGGTGTGGAGCGCCGGAGTGGCGGTGGACGCACCGGCGCCGGCGGTGGGAGCGGCGCGCACGCCGCAGGGACGCATCCGGGTTGATGCGATGTTGCAGGCCGCCCCGCGCGTCTTTGTGGCGGGCGATGCCGCCGCGGTGGCCGCCGCCGGCGGCATCCTGCGCATGGCGGTGCCGTTCGCGATCGGGCAGGGCGCCGCCGCGGCGCGCAACGCCTTGCGCGCGTTGCGGGGACAGCCGTTGCGCCGCTATCGCCCCTGCGATCCCGGTTACGTCGTGCCCATGGGGCAGCGGCGCGGCTGCGGCCTGGTTTTCGGGGTGGCGCTATACGGGCGTCTGCCGGTATGGCTACATTTCTGCATGAGCGTCTATCGCGCCGGCAACACCGCCAGCCGTCGGTCCATAGCGCGAATGGCAGTACGCGGGTAGCAGTTCTGAATATGGCATTTACTCCCATGGTTCTGTGACGGCATAGCCATCATTGGCGCAAGTTTTTCAACTGCAATCGCGCAAAAGCATAAACATAAATAAATAGTTATTGCGCTCGCGGCGGCATTGTGGGAAGGTAAACCCCAATGAAGTCAACCACACGAACTGAGCATGCCGCGCGCGTCCTTCAGAGAGCCATTCTGAATGGGGAGTTGAAGCCGGGGCAGCGTCTCCCGGAAGATAGTGCGATTTGCAGGACATTGGGGGTGAGTCGTTCTGCGTTGAGTAATGCCTGGAACCTCCTGGCGGCGGAAGGATTGGTTCAACGCAAGCAGAAGGTCGGGACCTACGTCAGCGAGACGATCGGGCAGAGGACGGTGGCTGTTCTGGGCACGGTCAACTCGCTGTCCTCATCCCTCGGGTACTATTTTCGCGAACTCGTCGAACAGTGCCACAAACAGATTGGCGGAGCGGGATATCGCGTCACGCTGTCCATTGGGCATGGCGATACGGCGGAGACGTTTGCCGATTCACTCCATCTTTTTGATGACGCCAACGACCACCATCGTCTCATGGGAGTCGTCAGCACGTTGTATATGGGCTCGCTCAGCGCGAAGCTTGAGAAGCGCGGGACTCCCTATGTCTCCATCGTGTCGCGGATGGTCTCGCACGGGCAGTGCGTGGTCCTGGACTATCGTTCTCTTTGCCACAAGGGAGTCGCGTTACTTCATGGGCTGAAGCGTCGGCGCTACGTCGTATTCTCGGCGGATGGATCGTCTCTGACCGCCAGCGATCGGGCAATCGGCGATCGGGTGGCAAGCGAGCTGTGCGCGTGGCTGCGGGAGGCGGATCCAAGATTCGAGGAGACGCGTTTCGTGCGTGTGCCATTCGACTACCAATGCCGCCACGCGTATGACGCCTTCCTCGGAGCGATGGAGACGCACCATCCCGACGGGGTGTTCTTCCTCGATGATGGACTGTTCGACGTCGCCAGTCGTGCCATGGTGGAGCACGGCATTCGTGTTCCCCACGATCTGACGGTTGTCACGCATGCCAACAGAGGAAGGCATTTCCAGTTCCCTGGGCCGGTGTTGAGGGTGGAGTTCGATCCCGCCGAGGCCGTGAAGATGGCTTGGGAACTCCTGGACAGCCAGATTCACGACAAGCATCTGGATTCACCGGTCGTTTTTCTGGCTCCGCATGTGCGGAAGACGGAGGCGGCCGACCGCCGAAGGGCCGGCCCGGCCATAGCGGCCGGGAGTGTCTGAGCATGGTCGGCGTGACGGTGTTTCCGTCTACGGCGGCCGCGATTGAGGTGAAGTATCTTGTGATGACCACAACAAGGATAAGCGGAAGGATGAGGCTATGAGTACAGCAAGCATGCGAGGATGGTTGGGTATGTTCGGCATGGCGGTATTTCTGGCCGCGGGAACCACGGGCTGGGCGAGTTCGGCGGAGTATCTAGGGTTGGACACGACGACGAAAGGCGACTGGTATGCCGGCTCGCAGTCTTGCCCGACATACGTCTACGGCGGTGCTGGATACGAAATGATCCAGTATCCCCTCAGCAGCGGCTGGATGGAGGTGCGGGGTAACAACCTTGTCCGCAGTTACACGAATCAGACCGGGAATCTGACGCAGTACTCGAATCTGTCGACCGTGAACTACGGACCCAACAGCGACACGAAGTTCATGCGAAACCCCGACGAAGGACTGTTGTCCTGGACCGAACGGTACGATTCGTTAGGTTACAGCACGGACGCCAACGGTCCCATCGTGATCCAATTCGAGGCCGCCTCGGAAGACCAGGTGCGCCTCGTCAGTTTCTATGCGGCCGACAGTAATGGCAAAGATGGGCGGATCGAGATCTATGACCGAACGGGTGTCACTCTCCTGGCGCAATCCGACAACTTCAACACGCTGGGCGGCGTTTACGCCAAGTTCAAAGTAACCGGGTCGTTTCAGGCGAAGGTGGTGCGACCTAACCCGTGGGGCAATGTCATTCTGTCCGGGTACTTTGTAGATCTTGTACCCCCTTCTGGAGGATGGTCAAGCCGGGCCAGGTATCTTGGGGTGGACACGACGACCCAAGGCGATTGGTATGTCGGGCCGCAGAGTCACAAGACCTATAGATATGGGTCATTGGGGTACGAGATGGTCTACTACCCGACCACCAATGACCCGGTGTGGGGGGAGGTTGTGAGGAACAATCTTGCCGCCAGTTACAGCAACCAGACGGGAGCCTGGGCCGCCTATGGGAATCTGGATGTTGTGAACTACGGGGCGAGCGAGAACACCCGGTATCTCCGGAATCCGGACGAACTCCTGCAGCCGTGGCTTGGACGCCAGAACTCTTTCGGCTTCAATAGTGATTCCTGGGCGCATTTGACCATCCAATTCGATGCGGTTTCGGAGGATCAAGAACGCGTTGTCAGCTTCTATGTGGCGGACGATGGGGTTGTCGGGGGACACAACCAAGGCGTCAAGATCTATGACCGAACCGGGAACTATGTCGAGGCGCAGTCTGACTACTTTAACACCTCCAACCTGAACGGCTATGTCAGGTTCAGAATCAAGGGTTCATTCCAGGCCAAGATCGAGCGGCAAGATGTTCAGACTTCGGGAAGGGTGTTGCTGTCGGGCTATTTCGTCGATCCACCGCCTCAGGGGACGATTATTTCAATTCGGTAGCGCGACAGTCGGGTGCGTCTCGCACCTAATCTGTGAAAGTTGGGCTTATGTCATCCAGCGTTCGCTTTAGCAGTGTGCTGTTTGCCCTGGTCGCCGGACTATGGTCCGGTGTTTTGCGGGCGGCGGTTCTCTTCGAGGAAGATGTGACCTTCCAGGCGTCATTCGATGGCGTGCTGGAATCCGTGAGAGGGTCCAACCGGTCGCCGGTGGCGTCGGGGCCGGTCGAGTTCGTTCCGGGTCGCATCGGTCAGGCGGTCGTGATTGGCGAGGGGACCAACCGGTTCGTTGCGTATTCATCCGAAGGGACGATCAACCCCGTCGAAGGCACCTGCCTTTTCTGGTGCAACCTGCTCGATTGGAGGCCCCGCTCGCCTAGTCCGACGCAGATCTATTTCTTCTCTGGAGAAGAGCCCCGCATGTCCACCTATGTCGCTTTCGGGCAGGACTGTTGGGACACCGCGTTCGCGCTATGCAGCCGAACGGGAGGAGCGGTGACGCGCAGTGGCGTCTGGGAGGATGCCTTCGTCCGCGCCTGGATGGCGACGGGCGAATGGCATCAAGTGGGGTTTGCATGGAGGGGTGGAGAGGTCCGGCAGTTTCTCGATGGGGCTGAGATCAGTCGGGCTCGCGACGGCGCTACACCCCCGTATGCGTTCGGGCCGCGGTGGATGTTGGGGAATGCATCCGGCTATCAGTTTGGCTCCTGGGGTAAAGGCGTTGGTCAGGGGCGCACGGCCATAGATGATGTGGCAATCTACCGGCGGGCTCTGGAGAACGCGGAAGTGAGAGAACTCTATCGTCAGTCCAAGAGCACGAATGCCGATTCCAACGCCAGCGCGGTTCTGCTGGTTGTGGACCAGTATGTCATTTCCCAACGGCTACGGGTTCGGGTGATGGCCCGCGCCATGCCCGACTATGCCCGCCAGGCCCAAACGCTCCGATTCGCGTTGGAGACGGCTGACCATCGCGTCGCCTTGGACGTTGCCGGGTTGGCTTTTACCAACGGTATGATGGAGTCATGGGTTTCCACGCGGGGCGTGACGGCAGGCGCTTACCGCGCCGTTGCCGAAGTCCGCAATGCCACGAACGGCTGCGTCGCATCCGCGGATCAAACGCTCACGCTGCACCCGCGTCCGGCGTGGGCCGATAACACGATCGGTAAGGCCAATATCGTGCCTTGGCCGTTCACGCCGCTTGCGTACAGCAACAGCGCCGTCCATTGTTGGGGACGAGAATACCGCTACGGTCCGTCGCTCCTTCCCGCCCAGATCGTGGCCGCGGGGATACCCTTGATTCGCGAACCGGTTGAGCTGAGGATGCGGCAGGGAAGGAGGTGGACATCATGGGTGTCGCAGGCCGAG
>JAQULY010000044.1 GCA_028718445.1 Kiritimatiellia bacterium | reverse complement strand
CGCGCCAGTACGAAATCTCCCCACAAACCCGGAAGCACCGTCGGCGCCACACCTGAGGCCACCCTACCGGCGCAAGTCTTCCCCTTCGCCATCTCCGCCCCTTCTTCGCCAACTTCGGCAAATTTACGCTGCCCCGCCACAGTCGCCCCATCCGCCTATCGCGTCAGGCCCTGCCCAGTTGAGAGAGTCGGGCCAGATTCTGGTTTCAAGGTCTGCACTGGAGACCCTTGAGAGCCCCGTGAGCCTAGTCTGGACTATACCGTTTGTCGCCACGGCGCAAGAACCAGACGCCATCAGCAAGCATCCCTGTCCCACGTTGATGGGCGTTGGTATTGAACACGAGTATGCCGATCCTGTGGTCAGGCGGTCTCAGTTGAATGTGAATCGCGTCTTTGTCGAACCTTATGCGCGTCGGCCTCAGATGTGAGAGGACCGGGTACTCGTTGGTTCCGCCGTACGCATCATCACGCCCTCCGAACGGGCTAATCACCTCGTAGTCGTCACTCTCTCCAAGGAACCAGTCGCGAGCAAGCCAGAAACGCTGCCCTTCCGCTCGGAGGTCATTCAGATTCGCACCATCCAATTGCCGCATTATGAAACGACGAGGAGAGAACGTTAGCTGGGTCAACAGTGCCCATGCAGCGGATGCCACATACACAAAACCCAATGCGGCCAAACCGTAACACAATAACCTACGCCATCTTATTCGCGCACTAACTGGCATTTCGATGTGTCTCTCGCATATACATCTATCCTGACCTGCTTTGTCTGGCACCTCCGCTCAGAACCGCCGCCGAGCGCGTGGATGGAGTTGGTAATATGATTGGAACCGTCGTAGTCGCAGGTGCAGGAGAGATGCTACGTGTCGGCCCCCGACGATCCCGCCTTCCGTCGCGCGTCACACCTATTTGCTGCCATCAGTGGCCCCGCCACCCCATGCTTCCACAGAGACCTGCCCCCTGCAATACTTCTTGGATATTACGCCAACAACATCACGATCAGATAGACGAAATGATGACCACTCACGTTGAGGGACTTCTATCGTCTCCGGCCAACCCTGTGCACTTCGCACGACATGAACGCGCCACGCATTACTATTGCCATCTTTCCATGGCGCACCAGCGGTTTCTATTGCTGCCGCTACTGACACCCCGCTTCTGAAAGCAAAACCACGGCCCCGCATTTTGACGGCGTCCACAACCGACACTCGCACAAAATTCGTGTCCGCCTCATCCGAGCCTGCATATTCACCCAAGTATGTGCCCACGAAAAACCAGGACTCAAACTCGCTCGACAGTTCCATCACATAGTATTGCTTAATCCGTCTTGCGCGATCCCATGGCCATTCTGTACTGTTCAATACAGTTGTGGCCAGAACAAGCAATATGCTTGCACCCAGAAGAAGACGGAGTGGCGTTGTTTCCTTCATATACTCTCTCCGCGCCCAACCCCAGGACACCTCTCACCGCACCTTATCCTGAGTGGGAAACTGGGGACACTCAGAGAAATAGTACAGAAATGTTTGGCCGAGGGGGCGGATATTCTGCTGCGCGGTTCCTTCGCATTGGGTGGGGAAAGCGATTGCCCCTGCACTGAAAGGACTGGAACCATGCGACACCCTCGTTTGAAGCCGGAAGATCGGGACACCTGGCACCATTGCTGCAACCGTGCAGTGGGCATGTCGGCGGACTGACCGCTATATGACGTCAACCAGGAGCAGGCGGGACCGGCCGGGACGGCCGGCTCCAGGGGACACCGCTGGAGACGGCGGTCCCCGCCGTCCGCCGAAACGGTTCAACATCTACGCTCGGTGCCGGCGCAAGCCTTCCCCTTCGCCATCACCGCCCGGTTGGCACCAACTTCGGCAGGCTCAATCTGCCCCGCCACAATCTCACCATCTCCAGGTGAGATGGGGCGCGAGTGGGGTGCATGTGAGCATCAGAGACCTGAAACTGCGCCTGACTCCGTGAGAAAGCACTCCAGGGCACAAATCGAGGGTGTCGGCGCTGCCCGTCAGCGTCCCGGCGGCGGCTCCTGAACCGGACAAAGTATCCACGTCCCGCCGCCGGGGGCAAGCGCGGCGCGGATCGGGATTACCGGAAAACGGCGCGTCAGCATGGGCCGGATGCAAGCAAGCGGGGGCGGCGCCAACCTCGCGGTTGCGCCGCTCCCGGTGACGCCGCAGCCGGCCCATGATCACGCGCCGGCTTTCCGGCCCGATCCGCGCCGCTTCCGGGCTACGCCTCCATGTCCCTATAGCACGCCAAAAAAGATCACTCCTGCTCATATGCACCCCACTCGCACCCCTCGCACCCTCGCACTCCTAGGACGTACTTCTCTGGAAACTTCACGACATGTGTGCCGAAATGTATGTCGAAATGTGTTGCCGCATTTCGCAGACTGTGGCATATTCTCTTTGTCATGCGATCACTGGCGACACGACAGGCTTGGGGGACAACATGCGCGGCAGCGCGCTGCGCGCTTGGCGGAGCGTGGTCCATTGCGCTTGTGTCCGGCCTGTTGTTGGCCCTGATTATCGGCCCGGGAGGCGCCGGTTTGTCGTGACTCAGCACTAAGGCATAACGACAGGCAGACGCACTCCCGCGCGACACTTTGAAAGTTGCGGCGGGATTTTTTGTTTTCAGGATCGGCGGCGCCCGCGACGGGCGGCGCGACAACAAGGAAAGAACCATGAGCGAGGCGACAGGCAAGCGGAGAATCTACATCTTCGACACCACGCTGCGCGACGGCGAACAGGCGCCGGGCTGCAGCATGAACCACCAGGAAAAACTGCTGGTGGCCGAACAGCTCGAACTGCTCAAGGTGGACATCATCGAGGCCGGCTTCGCGGCCGCCTCGCCGGGCGATTTCGAGTCGGTGCGGGCCGTGGCGCAACTGGTCCGGAACGCAGCCGTGGCCAGCCTCTCGCGGTCGCTGCCGCAGGACATAGACGCTTCCTGGCAGGCCGTGCGCGAGGCCCGGCAGCCCTACATCCACACCTTTCTCGCCACTTCCCCCCTGCACATGCAGTACAAGCTCAAGATGAACCCCGAGCAGGTCTACGAGCAGGCCGTGGCGATGGTGCGCTACGCGCGCAACCTTTGCCCGCGGGTTGAGTTCTCACTCGAGGATGCATCGCGCAGCGAGCGCGATTTCATCTACCGGGTGGTGGAGGGCGTGATCGCGGCCGGCGCCGAGGCCGTCAACATCCCGGACACCGTCGGTTACGCCATGCCCGATCAGTTTGCGGCCCTGATCCGCGACATCCGCAACCACGTGCCCAACGTGGACCGCGCGCGCATCTCGGTGCACTGTCACAACGACCTCGGCCTGGGCGTCGCCAACTCGCTGGCCGCCATCCTGGCCGGTGCCGGACAGGTCGAGTGTACCATCAACGGCATCGGCGAACGCGCCGGCAACGCCGCCATGGAAGAGATCGTCATGTCCATGCGCACGCGCCCCGACGTTTTCGCGGATATCGCCTGCGAAGTGGACACCACCCGTATCTACAACGCCAGCCGCTGCGTGGTCAACGTCACCGGCAGCCGGCTCCAGCCCAACAAGGCGATCGTGGGCGAGAACGCCTTCGCGCACGAGGCCGGCATTCACCAGCATGGCGTGATGGCCAACGCCCGGACCTACGAGATCATGACGCCCGAGTCCATCGGCATCCCCCGCAACAGCATGGTGCTGGGCAAGCACTCCGGCCGGCATGCCTTCGAGACGCGCCTGGCGGACCTCGGATTCCATTTCGAGCCGGAGAAGATCAAGGATCTCTTCGCGCAGTTCAAGCTGCTGGCCGACCGCAAGAAAAAGGTCTCCGACGCCGATATCGAGGCGCTCGCCCGCGGCATCCAGCGGCGCGCCGACGACATCGTCAAACTCGACCGCTTTGTGGTCACCTCCGGCAACACCATCACCTCCACCTGCATGGTGCGGCTGCTGAAGGACGGTCATCCGGTCGAGGGCGTGGCCCCGGGCGATGGACCGATCTCGGCCGCCTTCACCGCCATCAACCAGATTCTCGGCATACAGCTCGAGCTGGAAGGCTTCCAGCTCGGCGCCGTGACCGGCGGCGAGGATGCCCAGGGCGAGGCCACCGTGCGCGTACGCCACGACGGGCGCCTCTACAACGGACACGGTCTCTCGACCGACGTGGTCGAAGCCAGCATCCGCGCCTATCTGTCGGCCATCAACACGCTGCTGGTCGAAACGACGGAGACTGGAGGAACGGCGCATGAAACGCATTGAACTGCTCGATACCACCCTGCGCGACGGCGCGCAAGCCGAGGGCATCTCCTTCTCGGTGCGCGACAAGCTGGCGATCGTCGAGACGCTCGACGATCTCGGTATTCCGCTGATCGAGGCGGGCAATCCCGGCTCCAATCCTAAGGATATCGCCTTCTTCGAGGCCGTCCGCGGCTTGCGGCTCAAGCAGGCCCAGGTAGCCGCGTTCGGCGCCACCTGCCGGCCCAAACTGGCGCCGGCCGATGACCCCCAGGTGCAGAGCCTGCTGTGCGCCGGCACCGCGACCGTGGTCATCTTCGGCAAGTCCTGGCGGCTGCATGTCACCGAGGTGCTGCGTACCACGTTGGAGGAGAACGTGCGCATGATCCGCGACACCGTCGCCTTCTTCACGGGCCAGGGCAAACGCGTGATCTACGACGCCGAGCATTTCTTCGACGGCTGGAAGGCCGACGCCTCCTACGCCTTGCGGACGGTCGCCGCTGCCGCCGAGGCGGGCGCCTCGGCCATCTGCCTGTGCGAGACCAACGGCGGCTGCTTTCCGGAAGAGGTGGCACAGGCCACCGGCGAAGTGCTGGCGAAGGTAGGGGGCCGCTCGGCCGTCGGCGTGCACGCGCACAACGACGGCGGCCTGGGCGTCGCCAACTCGCTGGCCGCGGTGCGGGCCGGCGCCACGCACTTGCAGGGCACGCTGGCCGGTTTCGGCGAACGCTGCGGCAACGCCAACCTGGCCACGATCCTGGCCAACCTGCAGCTCAAGATGGGTTACGAGTGCATTCCGGAAGAGCGCCTGCCGACGCTCACGGCGGCGGTGCGGCGCGTGGCCGAGATCGCCAACATCGTGCTCGCAGACGACATGCCTTACGTCGGACGCAAGGCTTTCGCCCACAAGGCCGGCATGCACATGGACGGCGTGCGCAAGTGCGCGCACTCCTTCGAGCATGTCGCGCCCGAACGTGTTGGCAACGAACGCCGCTTCCTGATGAGCGAGGTGGCCGGACGCAGCGCCGTGCTGGAGCGCATCCGCGCGCTGGCGCCGGCGATGGACAAGTCCGACCCGGCGGTGGACGCCGTGGTCAAACGGCTGAAACACCTCGAGAACGAGGGCTACCAGTTCGAGGGCGCCGACGGCAGCTTCGAACTGCTGATCCGCAAGACCCTGGGAACCTACCGCCCGCTGTTCGCGCTGGAGCGTTTCCGCATCATCGGCGAGCATCCCGCCAGCGAGACCACCGGCGCCGCCGCCATGATCAAGGTGAGCGTGGACGGCGCCGACGAGGTCACCGCCGCCGAGGGCAACGGCCCGGTGGACGCGCTCAACCACTGCCTGCGCAAGGCGCTGGAACGCTTTTATCCCGGGCTGAGCGGCGTGCACCTGACGGACTACAAGGTCCGCGTGCTTGACGGCAACGCGGGGTCAGCCGCCAAGGTGCGCGTGCTGATGGAAACCACTGACGGCCGCATGGTCTGGAGTACCACGGGGGTCTCGACCGATATCATCGAGGCCAGTTGGATCGCGCTGGTGGATTCGCTCGAGTTCAAACTGATCCACGACCGCGAACAGGCCGCCGAAGCGTCGGGCCGCCATGATAAAATCGAGCAATAAAACGACAGTCGCAAGGAAGACGGCGACCTGTTCCGGTGGCATTCTTGAATGCACTTATGTGTACTTATGCCGCTTAGGCTAGGCTGGCGTCGGGTCAGCCCTCGGACGAATTCGCTGGTACGGAGTGACGATAAAGGTTAAATTACGCATCTTAATCACTGCATTGGAGAACTGGAATGACAGACTATCAGGCACTGAAGAACGCCGTCATGAGCGGCAAACGCGATGAAGTCACCAAGATTGTTTCCGCGGCGGTCGCGGCCAAGGAGGACTTGAACAACATTCTCGACAAGGGCATGATTCCCGCCATGCGCGAGATTGGCGACAAGTTCTCGCGCAACGAAGTCTACGTGCCGGAGCTGCTCGTCGCGGCCCGCGCCATGCAGGCCGGACTCACACTGGTCGAACCGCTGCTGGCCAAGACCGGCCGCAAGCCCCTCGGGCGCGTGGCCATCGGCACGGTCAAGGGCGACCTGCATGACATCGGCAAGAACCTGGTGGCCATCATGCTGAAGGGCGCCGGTTATGAAGTGATCGATCTTGGTGTCAACTGCGACGTGGCCAAGTTCGAGACCTCGATGGACAAGAAGCCGCAGGTCATCGCCTGCAGCGCGCTGCTGACCACGACCATGGTTTATATGAAGGACGTGGTGCAGCACTTCACGGCCAAGGGCATCAAGGTCATCATCGGCGGTGCCCCCATCACGCAGGCGTACGCTGACGAGATCGGCGCCAGCGGCTACAGCGAGGACGCCAACGGCGCCGTCAAGCTGGTTGACAAGTTGCTGGGCGCGCGTTGAAGCTAATCGTCCATTCGACCGCCGGACGCCGGGAATACGACCTGGCGCCCGGCGTTTCTCTTGATACTCCCCTGCATCTCGACACCCGCTGCGGCGGGCGCGGCGTTTGCCACCGGTGCAGGGTGGAGCTGCGTTCGGGCGCTTTCGAAACCAACGGCAAACCCACCGCTGCCCCGGCCAGCGTCAATGCCTGCCAGACCCGCCTATTGAGCGAGACGGGCGAAATCTTCGTGCCGGACGGCTCGCTGGCGCCGGCGGGCGGGCAAATAGACTTTCACCTGATCGCCAGCGGGCGGCATGCCGACCCGGTGCTGGCGCTGGATATCGGCACCACCACCATTGCCGCGGCGCTGATCGCGGACGGCAGAGTGGTCGCGGCCGGCGGCACCTTCAACCGTCAGTTCAAGTTCGGCGACAACGTCGCCAGCCGCATCTCGGCGGCGTCGGCCGGCAAACTCGGCGACCTTCAGCAGGCGGTGTGGGAAAGCGCCCGCGAAACCATCCGCGCCTTCCCGCGGCTGCACGAGGTGCGGCGGGTGGCCATCGCCGGCAACACGGTGATGACCTGCCTCTGGCACGGGATTGATCCGACTCCCATCGGCAGCCTGCCGTTTACGCCGCCCTGCCGCGTCTTCCCCTCTGCCAGCGCGGCCGCCAGCATCGGACTCGATGTGCCGTTGCTGACCATGCCCGCCATTTCCGGCTATGTCGGCGGCGACCTGACCGGCGGCGTCTGGGTGACCGGTCTGTCCGCCGGCGAGATGCTGGTGGATATCGGCACAAACTGCGAAATCGTGTTGCACGCCGGGGCGCGCGTCGTCTGCGCCGCGGCGGCGGCCGGCCCGGCCTTCGAGGGCGCGGGCATCGCCTGCGGCTGCCGGGCCACGCCCGGCGCCATCGAAGCCATCAGCCCGGCGTCGGGCGGCGGACTGGAGATCGCCACCATCGGAAACCGGCCCGCGATCGGCATCTGCGGTTCGGCGCTGGTGGATTTCCTGGCGCACGGCCCGCTGACCGGCATGGGACGTCTGAAAGTCCATGAGCCCATCGGCTCGCTGCGGGGTTACCGGCTTAACAGCGCCATCTACCTGACGGAATCGGACATCGAGCAGGTCATGAAAGCCAAGGCGGCGGTCTGCGCCGGCATCCTGACGCTGCTGGAACATGCCGGCATGTCCCCCGGCGACCTGAGGCGCATTCATCTGGCCGGCGGGTTCGCGCGCCACCTGAACTTGAAGTCGGCCGTCGCCATCGGCATGTTGCCGGAGGGCCCCTACCAGACTGTCGGCAACACTTCGCTGGCCTCCGCCGCGCGCCTGGCACTCGAACCCGAGTCCATGCCGGAACTGGTGCGTCTGATTGACCGGCCGACCGAGATACCGCTGAACACCATTCCGAGTTTCAGCGACCGGTTCATAGACGCGCTCGCGCTGCCGCACGTTCAGTGATCACAGCACGCTGACCGCGTCCATGTCCACCGCCAGCGCCACGTCATCCGGCGTCTTGTTGGCCCGCAGCACCTCTCGCAACGGCGCCTGCATGGCCGCCGTCGCGGCCGCGCGCAACATGATCTGGTAACGATACTCGCCGCGCGCCTTCGCCAGCGGCGCCGGGCATGCCTCGGACACCAGCACCTGCTTGCCGCTCGCCTCAACCGCCGTCCGCAGCGCCCGCGCCAGCGTCCCGGCCGTGAAGGCCGCCCGCTGCTCGTCGCTGCTGCGCAGCGTCAGGCACGCCAGGTGGACGAAGGGCGGATAGCCGAGTTCGGAGCGGGACGCCAGCTCTCCCTGGGCGAAGGTCTCGAAATCCTCCGTGCGCGCCGCCGTCACGGCCGGGTGTTCCGGCGTGTAGGTCTGCACGATCACCTCGCCCGGCGTGGCGCCCCGCCCCGTGCGTCCGGACACTTGCGCCAACAACTGGAAGGTGCGTTCGCCGGCGCGGAAGTCGGGCAGATGCAGGCTGGAGTCGGCCAGCACGATCCCCACCAGCGTGACGTTCGGGAAGTGCAGCCCCTTGGCGATCATCTGGGTGCCGATGAGTATGTCGGTGCGGCCCGCGCGGAAGGCGCCCAGGATGTCGTCGTGGCTGAACTTGCGGGACGTGGCGTCGGCATCCATGCGGGCCACACGCGCGCGCGGAAAACACCTGGCCACGATCTGCTCGATGCGTTGCGTGCCGAATCCGGCGAAACGGAAATTCGGGTCATGACAGGCCGGGCAGTCGGCCGCGGGACGCTGCCAGGCGCCGCAGATGTGGCAGCGCAGGCAGTCGTCCACGCGATGGTAGGTGAAGGCCACGTTGCAGGCCGCGCAGGTGGCCACGAACCCGCAGGCAGGACAGACCAGCGAGGTCGCGTAGCCGCGGCGGTTCAGGAAAAGCATGGTCTGCTCGCCGCGCTCCAGTCGGCTGCGTATGGACTCGATCAGAGACTGCGAGAAGACCTGCACATGTCCGCTACGCGCCAGTTCACGGCGCATGTCCACGACGTGCACCAGCGGCATGACGGCATTGTCGGCGCGTTGCGGCAGACGTGCCAGCGCATACTTGCCGCGCGTGGCGTTGCGCCACGATTCCAGCGACGGCGTGGCGGAACCGAGCACCACCGCGCAGGACTGCTCCAGATGCGCGCGCATCACGGCCACGTCGCGCGCATGATAGCGTGGCGTCTCTTCCTGCTTGTAGCTGGGCTCATGCTCCTCGTCCACCACGATCAGCCCCAAACGCTCGACCGGCGCAAAGACCGCTGAACGCGGACCGATCACCACGCGCGCCTCGCCTTTGCGGATGCGCTGCCACTCGTCGTAGCGCTCGCCGTCGCTGAGCGCGCTGTGGAGCACGGCGATGCGCGCGCCGAAGCGTCCCGCGAAGCGCTGCACCGTTTGCGGCGTCAGCGCTATCTCCGGCACCAGCACGATCGCGCCGCGGCCCTGTTCCAGGACGCGGGCAATCGCCTGCAGGTAGACCTCGGTCTTGCCGGAACCGGTGACGCCGAAGAGCAGGATCGGCCGCGGAGCGGGCGAAGGGAGCGCGGGGGTCGGTTGATTCGAGCTAGTCGAGGGATTCGATTCATTCGATTCCCTCGACATTCCCGACGCCGCTGCCCCGCAGGCGGCCACGACCGCCGCCAGCGCCTCAGCCTGCGCGGGATTCAGTGCCAGCGGTTGCGTGGGCAGAATGCGCCGGTTGGCCAACGGGTCGCGCCGGACGACGTGTGGCGCGATGCGCAGATGACCGCTGTCCGCCAGTTTGCGCAGGGTGTCCGGCGAGCACGCGAACTCCTTGCACAGCGCCTGCAGCCAGCCGCCTCCGACACGGCGTATGTTCTCGAGCAGTTCGCGTTGGCGTGAGGAGAGCGTGGCGTCCTGCGTCGTGGGTCCTGTGTCCTTACACTGCTTTCCTGAACCCTGAACCCTGGACCCTGACCCCGCAACGGCCTCGACAAACAACCGTGTCTTGTCGCGGCTGCGTCCTGCTCTGACCGGCGCCGGCAGGACGGCGCGCAGACAGGTCTCGACCGGCGCAAGATAGTAGGCCGCCATCCAGCATGCCAGCCGCAATAGCGATGACAGGATGTAGGGCCGCTCGCCCTCGACGGACAGCAATGGCTTGAGCTGGCGCGAAGGCAGCGGCAACCGCTCGCTTGCGTCGGTACCAGTCCCCAGCGCCAACGTCTCCTGCGCGCTCCCTCCCTGACTATCCTCTTGGCCTGGTCTGAGGACTCGAACGCTCAACGCCGAACGCTCAACGCTCAACGCTGAAGTTGAGAGCTGAACGTTGGGCGTTACACGTTGAGAGTTCCCAGACTCTCTCTCCAGTTTCGAGTTTCCAGTTTCCAGTTTCGGCTCATCTCCCCCTGAACCCTGAGCCCTGAACCCTGAACCTTCCTCGCCCACCTCCACCACGTATCCCACCGCCGTGCGCCGCCCGAACGGAACCCGGACACGCGCACCCGGCACGGCGCGGGCCGCCCATTCCGCCGGTATCTCGTAATCGAAAAGCCGGTCCAGCGCGGTATCTATGGCAACTCGGGCAATCATGGCGCGGACAAGAAAAAGCCCTCCGTGCAGGGACGCTGCCGGAGGGCCGAAAAAAACGGCAATGGGTCGGAAACTACTGGCCACAGGCCCAGAGCGTGACGTTCGTGGTTGGCTCGCTGAGTCCCATGACAACATGGTTGTAGAGATACCGCTCGCGGGCGTCGTAGCTACTGCCACCCCTGGTAACCCAGACCGCGCGCGTTTTGCCAAACGGAATGCCTTCCTTCAGTTTGACGCGCGTCGTATCTTTGGTGTCCAAAGCCGAAGACAATTCGTCGTCCTCGACGTTCTTGCTGATGATGAAAACGAATTGGGCCGGCGTGTTTTCACCGACGTCCGCGACACGCCAAGCGACATTCTTGTCTTCCAGGGCGCCGGTGCCAACCTTGAGCACGATGCCCGGCGCAACCAGAAAATCTGGCGACATGTCCGCAACCAAACGATTGTCTGGATTCGCGACGATTGACTCCTTCGACTCGCCGTCGGACATCAGGTAGGTGAAGTAGCTTTTGGAGTCCTTTGTCCCAAGCTCGCCCGCGACAATGTTTGGCCACAGGGAGGGCATGTTCAGCGGTTCGCGTTCCGAATTCGCCGCAAACACTGCCTTCCAGATGCCGCTACCCTTGCTCTTCATGGCCGTGGCGCGTGCCGAATCCATGGCGCTCTTAATCGCTGGGAACAGTGCCGCCGCCAGAATCGCGATAATCGCAATCACCACCAGCATTTCTACCAGGGTAAATCCTTTGCCTCGCTTGCGTATGAACATTTCCAAATCTCCCGCGGGACGCCCGCCATTTTCAGTTTTTAGGAATTGAGAAGCCCAACACGTTGTTAAGTATCTCACGGCGGCATGGGTCGGTCAATAGTCATTTTTTGCCCTTTCACCTTGCTTTCTGGCGACCGGAAGATATGCTCACAGCCGCTTCTCGATTCGCCCCAGCGGTGGCGCAGGTGAAGCCTGAGAGTGGATTTGCCGGGAGTCGGTGGATGGGCCTGTGGTGGTGCCGTTTTTTAAGCTGCAACCTGCGCTTCATGCTGGCGGGCGGCTACCTGCTGCCCGGCCGGCACCGTCTGGCGGGTGCCCATGCGGTCGGAGCCGACTTCTTCGGCCTCTGCGTCGCATCGGCCGAGGATCCGGCCTGTGACGATTACGCGGTCGCCCAGCTTCGCGAGCTCGGCATCCGGCATGTGCGTTTCGACTATACCTATGCCTCGGCCGGCAGTTTCGCCGAACGGTTCCTGAACAGGCTGCTGGACGAGGGTTTCGCCGTTTGCCTGCACCTCGTGCAGCCGCTGTCCGAGGCCCGCCTGATGCCGGCGGAGCCGGCACGATCGGCCTGGGGCGACTTTGTCGCCGCCACGCTGGACCGTTACGGTGCGCGGCTGGAGTGCGTCGAGATCGGCGTCACCTGTAATCGCCGCAAGTGGTCGGGCTACACTCTGGCGGCGCTGCTGGCCGCCTGGCGCAGCGCGCACGCCGCCGCCAGAGCGCGCGGCGTCACCGTCGCGGCGCCCAATGTGACCGACTTCGAACCGGTCTTCAACGTCGGGCTCCTGGGGCTGGCGCGTGTTGCCGGCATGCTGCCCGATATTCACACCGACAACCTGTTCGCCGAGCGCGCCACCGAGCCGGAGAACTACGACCACAAGGTGGCCGGACGGCTGCTTGCCGGCCTGGCCAAATATAATCTGGTCAAGAAGGCCGCGCTGTTACGGCGCATCGCCACGCGCGCAGGCGTCAGCCGGCTGATGTGCACCCACGTGGCCTGGAGCGAACGGCGCATCCGCCGGATGCTGGCCGACCCTGAAGGCAAGCAGGCCGACTATCTGCAACGTTATCTCTGCCTGCTGGCCGCGGCCGGCACGTTCGACCGCGTCTATTGGGGCCCCATGATCGGACAGCGCGAGGGGATTATTGACGACGGCACCAGGGAGTATCCCGATCTGCCGCACGTCGCGCTCTACGCCAAAGCTAACGGCGCGGTCTCCGGCTACCGCCGGCGCCCGGCTTTCGATGCGTTGCGCACCGTTGTCCGGCTGCTATCGAACGCAAACTTCGTGTGCGACCACGCGCGTTCGCGTGACCTGCGCATCCTGGAGTTCGCTACCGCGGAGGGTAGTCTGCATATTGTCTGGACGACCAACGGACATGGGTTCGACCCAGCCACGTGGTACGATCAAGAGACGCTGGCGCGCGCCACGGTCACTGCACGCGACGGCACTACGGCCCCGGTCTTCCCCTGTATTATTGGCGAAAGTCCCATGTTCCTCGCGTGGCGCGGCGCGCGACCCGTGTTTCGCGGACTCCCGCCCACCATCCTGCCGCACTGTCGCCTGCACTCTGACCAAGGTGTCATCTATCGGAGCGTGACTGACGGACGTTGGCGCGGCGTAGTGGCATTGAGGCCCGAACAGAACCAGCAGGCGGCCATGGCCGCCGTGATGCCCGCGCAACTAGAGGGGAATGTTCAGCGGGAGGTGCTGCGCGCGCAACGTAACGTCGTCTGGAAGAGCTGGCTGACGGCGGAGGGCCGCGATTGCCAGGCGATCGTCAAGCGCTCGCCCACGCCTCCATGGCACCGCCGCCTGCTGGATGCCGGCAAGCCCAGTCGCGCGCGTCGCGGCTGGAACGGCGCCTGTGAACTATTACGACGCGGCATCTCGACGGCACGTCCCATCGCATTCTTCGAAGACGCGACTCACCCGCGCGGCGCCGCCGGTTATTTCATTACCGAGGCAGTTGAGACATCGGGCGCCGTGCGTGACGCTTTCAACACTTTTGCGCGTGGCGAAGATCGCTACGCAGGCATTGCCAAGACTGTTTTCTACGAGGAGTTGGCCGTCTTCCTGCGCCACATGCATGCGAAGGGCTGCTACTTCGGCGACCTGTCTTCCGGCAACATCCTGGTGCGACTGACGGAAACGGCGCGGCCGGCGTTCACGCTGATAGACACGACGCGCGCCGTCTTCTACCAACGTCACGTCTCATCCGGCCGAGTGCTGGCGGATCTCAAGCGCGTCTGCCATCGGTTGACGTGGCCGGAGCGCCGCGCCTTCCTGGACTGCTACTATGCCGGCCGGACGCCCCCCTGCCCCAGCCGCGTCGCGCTGGTCTTCGGGCTGTACGATGCCAAGCACTGGCTAAAACGATTGTCCCTGCGGAAACGACCGCGGGCGGTCCTATAGCCTACAGCCTTTAGCCTTCCACACGTCCCATGGCCGCGAATTTGTCGTACCGCTTGGCGACCAGTTCTTCAACAGGTATGGCCAGCAGCGGCGTCAGGGCCGCGACCACGGCGTCCTTGACCGTCGTCATGGTTTTGGCCGGGTCGGCATGCGCGCCGCCGGCCGGCTCGGGCACAATCTCGTCAATGATGCCAAGTCCCAGCAGGGCGCCGGCAGTGATCTTGAGGGCTTCGGCCGCTTCCGGGGCCTTCTTGCCGTCGCGCCAGAGAATCGAAGCGCAACCCTCGGGTGATATCACCGAATAGACGGCGTTCTGCAGCATCATCACGCGGTCACCCACGCCGATACCCAGCGCGCCGCCGCTGCCGCCTTCGCCGGTGACGACAACCAGGAAAGGCGTCCGTAGCGCTGCCATCACGGTGAGGTTACGGGCAATCGCCTCGGCCTGGCCGCGCGCCTCGGCGTCGAGCCCGGGGTAGGCGCCGGGGGTGTCCACGAAGCTGACCACGGGCAGGCCGTATTTCTCGGCCAGCTTCATCAGGCGCATGGCCTTGCGGTAGCCTTCCGGATTGGCCATGCCGAAATTGGAGGCGATATTCTCCTCGACGTTCTTGCCCTTCTGGTGGCCGAGCAACATCAGGCGCACGCCGCCGATGGTGGCGAAGCCGCCGATGATACCGTGGTCGTCGCCGAAGGCGCGATCGCCATGCAGCTCGACGAAGTCGTCGCAGCAGTTGGCGATGTAGTCGCGGATGGTCGGCCGGCCGGCGTGCCGCGCCAACTGGACCGAATCCCAGGCCGAAGGCTGTTTGGCGCGGCCGTTCCTGACAACCGCCTTGGCGCCGCCCTTGCGCGCGGCGCTCTTAGGCTGTTCGGGCCGGTAATAGCCGAGCACCTTCACCAACCAGGCCCGCAGCTCCTTGCGCGCGACGATGCTGTCGAGAAAACCGTGCGCCTCAAGGTACTCGGCGGTCTGGAAGTCGTCGGGCAGCTTCTGCTTGATGGTCTGTTCGATCACGCGCCGGCCGGCGAAGCCGATCAGGCTCTTGGGCTCGGCGACATGAATGTCGCCGACCATTGCGTAGCTGGCCGAGACGCCCCCGGTGGTGGGGTCGGTCAGCACCGAGATGTAAGGCAGGCCGGCCTCCTGCAGACGGGCGATGCCGGCGCAGGTCTTGGCCATCTGCATGAGTGACACGATGCCTTCATGCATGCGCGCGCCGCCGGAGGCTGAGACGATGATCAGGGGCAGACGCCTGGCCAGCGCCATCTCGGTTGCCAGCAGGATGCGCTCGCCGGTGCCGCTGCCCAGGCTGCCGCCGAGGAAGCGGAAATCCATCACGGCCAGCGCCACCGAACGTCCTCCCATGGTGGCCGTGCCGGTTACAACCGCTTCCCCGATGCCGGTCTTGGCGGCGGTGGCTTTGGCCTTGTCGGCGTACTTGCCGCTGGCGTCGGTGAAGTCGAGGGGATCATTGAAACCGATATTGGCGTTCTGTTCCTTGAAGGAACCCGGATCGGCCAGCAGCTCGATGCGCTCGCGGCAACTGAGGCGGTCGTGCCCGTTGCACTTCGGACAAACCTTCAGGTTGGCATTCCAGACCGGGCGCTCGACATGCGCCTTGCAGGACGGACAGACCGCCCACAGGTCGGTGACCGGCCGGATCTTGGCCTCGGCCTTACGTTCGGTTAACCAGGACATCGTTCAATCTCCCTGGCGGACGGCGGCGCGCCTTCCGCGCTTAGCAAGTTGAGCAGTCTATCACACCGGCCAGGCGTCGGATAGGCTTATGGCTGAAGGATTCAGGGCAACGCACTGAACGATCGCCAAGGCTTATGGCAGAAGGCCGCGCCGGACCAGGTCCGCGTCTTCCTCCGGGGTCAGTTCGATATCGCTGATCGGACGCGCCCCCTGCTCGATGAGCTTGAGGTTGAGTTCGCGTTCACGCCGCTTGAGCTCCTCCTGGGACATCTTCTCGGCGAGGGCCTGAACCTCTTCGCGCGCGCTCTTCTCCGCCGCCTCCTGTGCTTGACGCTCCGCGCGTTTGCGATCGCGCAACTGCGATATGTACGATCTGACGTCGCCACCCGACTCACGCAGCTTGCGCAGTTCCGCCTGCCGCTGCTGCATGTCCGCAAGGCGCCTTTCCATGTCTCCGGCATTGAGCTGGTCGGGACGGCGGATGATGCCTGGCCGAACCTGCAAGGCCGCGCCGGGACCGGCAGGCGTCGGCGCGACCGCTGCGCCCGCGCCGGCAGCCGGTGCGACCGCGGGGGATGCCGGAGACGGTTGCCCGCCGCCAGGACGCGGCAACGCCGCCAGGCCGGCCGGTTTCGGAATGACACCCTTGCCCAGTTGGATGGTGATGGCCACGCCGTCCTTGCTGAGCGTGGCGGTCTCGTCCGCGCAACTGGCATCCTCCACCGTGAAGCCGTTGGACGATTCGCCCACTCCGAGACAGTAGTTGCGCGGCGGCTTCTCGGCGTTGTCTATGAACCCGATGACGGTCTTGCCCTCGGGCGTAATGTTGACGGCCACCATGGAGATCTGCCTGGCCAGCGCCTGCTCCTTTTGCGCCTGTTGGGCTGCGTCCGGAGCGACCGCGGCCGCGGCTTCCGGCCCCGCCACGGGCGCCACGCCGAAGGGTTTGCGGTCCAGGATGACCTGGTAGCGCGCGAATGGCTGCGGTCCTCCAGCCGGCGTCGCGCGATCGGCCGCGGCATCCTGCGCCTCCGGCAGCGAGGCGCGCGCCAGTGACACGCCCAGCGTCAGGAAGAGTGTGATCGTGCACTTTGCGGCCGTCGTCATGTCCAAGCTCGATTGTCTTGTATTAACCGCTAGACCTACAGGGATACTAGCAAAAGCGAGGCCCTGGCGGTAGCGGGAACAGCGACGCGATGGCGATCGGGGCGCGCGTCAGTCTTTAGGAAAGCCACGCTGTGGCGATTGTAGCCTTCGACACTCGGAGATCGGCAACAGCCAACAAGGAATGTTGTCGGCGACATGCAGTTGGGGCTGACCCCAGACGGCTTGCACGGGTTTGTCGCCCACGGCCGCGGTCAGCAATACGATCCGCTCGCACAGGGGGAGGGTAACATCCAGCCTGCGCGCGGGTGCGTCCGGGTCTCCGGTTGACCCGCCACACGGTCTGAATCGGCTGCATTGTACCCATTCTCTCACACATGCACGTGGGAACGGGGGAGTTGGGGCAGGGAGCACGTCGGCCGGGCGAGGATCGCGGCAGACCGCGCCTATCGAAATATCCGATCTACATCGGGGGCGTGAACTGCCGCAGGTCGTAGATGCCCAGACTCCTCTCGATCTCCGCGGCGCGGGCGACCACGGTCTCGAAGCCGCTCGCGCCAAAGAGTTCGTGCTCCTGGTCTTCGAACCGCTCGCCCAGGTCTTCGTACTGGCGTGGGCTCACGACATCCCGGATCGCGGGGAACAGGATCGTATCCTCACGTGCCTCGTGCGGCTCGTACATTCGGATGAACTGGTTGAGGGCCTGGGCGAGCCGGTCGCGCTGCGCGGTGTCGCTCATCGCCGCGGCCGTGGCCAACTGCAGCGTGATATCCGTCAGCCCTCGGCCGGCCTGGTGCTGGGTCTGCAGGGTATCGATGAGTTCCGTCAGCCTGTTGGCCTTGCGGAACCTCGGAAATAGATGATCTTCTTCGAGCTTCTCGTGATAGTTCTCTATGAACTGGCGGACAATTCCGGCCGCGTTGGCGATCGACTCAGGCGGCAGGTTCTCCCGAGCCGCCAGCCGGCGGAGTCCTTCCCGATAAACCAGCAGGATTCGCTTCAGGACGCCGTGCTCGCGCATGAGATCCTCTGCCGGTGTGACTTCCTCTTCTTCGCCGTCTGCGGCTCCGACTCTTCCGAGAGCCGTACAGCCGTACACCATTGCCGTGCCTGCGGCCACACCAGCCGCTTTGAGAAAGGACCTGCGGTTGACAACGTCTTTCGTCTTCATTGGTTTCCCCCGATGTGAGCAGAAAACAGGAGGCACAACAGGAGGCCGAGGCCAACTGGTCGGAGCGCTCACATCGCATGTCTATCAGAATGAGCAGTCATGCCCTATCAGCATAGGGTGAGTTTCAGGGGGCGAATTGCCCTAGCCTGTCAAGGCAATGGCGGTCTTGTAACGCCAGGGACGGTGTCTGGCGGCGTGCGAGTCACCACCGAAGTTAGCGAAGGCTGGTCGGAGCGTCGGGATTTGAGCCCGAGACCTTTTGCACCCCAAGGGAAGACTGCAGGTTCACAAGCATCGCACAAATACGGCTAATACATTGCACTGCACGCATTTAGGATGCAGATCAAAAAACGCCAATTTTTTTGAAAAGCACATTTTCGGGTAGAAAAGTGGCCAGTAAGTGGCCAGTAAATCCGGAACATAGCGACGCGCTGGCGTGGCAATAGACGGCGTGGAGGGACGGCGCGTCAGCGACGTTCCTCTCCACCACTTGGTTCGGCTTCAACATCGAATTCGATTTCCGCAATCAGTAATCCAGTCAGGGCATCCCTGAATGTGTACTTGCCCGGCAAGGCATCGCTCTTCACCTTCGCATCCGGTGACATTGCCTCCAAACCAGCAACTAGTCTTCGGACACCTGCAACGGCACCTGCCGCCGGATGTGTGGTGCCACTTTCCGCCATCTCTAGTCTCAGGCGGTAGATACCAAGAAGGTGCTGTGCGGCTACTTCATTCATGATCTTCACTGCCGAACGTTGCCCTTCTCGGTCGGCGCGTCAGCGACGGACCGAGCAAGGGCGTGTTCTGCTCCGTCATTTTCAGAACCCGGGTCCGGGCATCAGCACTCTTCCGCTTGGCCACCGTGTACTGGACAGTTCCTTCACCATTCCTTTTGCCTGA
>JAQULY010000043.1 GCA_028718445.1 Kiritimatiellia bacterium | reverse complement strand
ACAGACTGTGGACCAGTACGGCGGCACGCTGACGCTGACGTGGAACGCTAACCGCTCCATTGTGCTCGTCGGCATCCCGACATGGGGGAGTCCGCCGGTTGTTCAACCCTTCCACGGCTACGTGGCCGAGGTCATGGTCTGGAAACGGGCGCTGTCCGAGAGCGAACTGCAGCAGGTCGGACGGTACCTGACGCAGAAATGGGGCCTTAACAACGCCTATTACCCTCGCGGCACGGCGATCATTCTGCGCTGAAGGGACCGGGTGCACACCGTGTTGAGTGAACGCGCCCGCTGGCGAAGCCCGGGAGGCGTCCGCTCCGTCAAGGCACGCCATTGTGCCGCCAACAACCGCTTGACCTCAGGGCCACGGAGTACTATTACATTGATATAAGAGGCGGTTCCGCAACTTCGCGAATCGGGGGCACAATGAGCGAAACGATATGCATCGAAAATGCACTGCTGCGGCTGGAACTGGACGCTGAAACCGGGAGCGTGCGGCAGATCGCCGACCTCAAGACCGGCAAACGTTACTTGGGAGACGCGCGCGGCGCGCGTCTCGCGAAACTGATCGTGCCGACCCCTGAGCACGTCTCGCGGCCGCTTTACTCGCACGAGGCGGGGCGTCCGGACTTCTCCAGGGACGGTGACACGCTGAAGATCGCTTTCCCCGAACTGCGCTACCGCGGCCGGACGACAGGCGTTTTTCTGACGGTCAGCATACGCTTGCCGGAGGGGAGTACCGAAGCGTTCTTCAGTGCGCAAATCCGCAACGAGAGTCCGCACCGCGTTCACGAAATGTGGTTCCCCTGGCTGGGTGGACGGAAGGGAACGCCGGGCAGGAGTCGCGATATCGTCGCGACCAGCAAGGCTTTCGAACCCGATATCTACGGCCGTCTGCTTCAATCGGGCAAGTCCACGCACACCTTCGGCCACCATCATCTCCGGTACGCCTGCGATCCGATCCAGATGCTGCCGCTGATGGACATGAGCGACTCCGCCGGAGGCCTTAGCTTCATCAAGTACGAAGAACGCCCCTCGCCGCATACCCTGGTATTCGAGAATCCCCTCTATGAGCGCGAAGACATGTGCCTGACCTGGGCCTGGGCCACGGGCGTCTTCGTCGAGCCCGGGCAAACCTGGAACAGTTGTGAGTTCGGCGTCGGCGTTCACCAGGGCGACTGGCACGTCACGGCGGACCGCTTTCGAAAATGGCTGGCGACCTGGTGGCGGCCGTGCGATACGCCCCGCGCCCTGCGCGAGCGCATCGGGTTATTTCATGTGCACATGCACGATTTTTCCGGCGTAGCGCGTCACGAGTTTGCCGAGTTGCCCGCGATCGCGCGGGACGCGAAGCGCCATGGCATCCGCGACCTGATGTTGTGGGACAACACGGCGTCGGTCTACATGCGACCGGACCGCGGGGGCTTCTGGGAGATGCCGCTGTCGCGGAAACGCGAGTTGAAGGCCGCCCTGGCGGCCGTGAGGAAACTGGGATGTTCGGTCTCCTCGTTCGTAAACTGGCGTCTCCTCAGCGAATACAACTCCACCTGGCCCAAGCTGAAGCCGCTCGTTCAGGAGAGCCTGTTCGGAGTGGGTCTTTTCGGGTTTCCCTGCGGCACCGAGGATGGCGGCTGGTTCGGCGATCCAGGTTACGAAATGGGCTCGCACGCCGTTTGCTGCGGCGCCGGCGGCTATCGGAAGTACGCGAATGCTGTACTCGAACGCACGCTCGACCTCGGTTTCGACGCGATCGCCGTGGACCAGGCTTCGGAGTGGAACTACTGCCTGTCGCGCAAGCACGGGCACGCCTCTCCGTGGGAAGCGTGGCAGAAGACCTACGACTGGTACGCCGAGGTGACGCGGAGGACACGAGCGCGCAGTAAATCCGGCTACACCGTCGCCGAGATCCCTGACCTCTATAACACACAGCACATTGACCTGTGGTGGGACTGGATGTGGCGCGAGAACCTCTGGGGTAATCTGCCGTTCGTGCGCTATGTGCTTCCTTCGATGATACCGGTTTGGTGCATTGACGAGAACCAGTTCGACGTGATTGCCGAGGCTTTCGCCATAGGCGCCTTCTTCGCGGTTGCGACGCGGGACATGACGGGGCGGCTCTCCGACGTGCCCGCGTTGGCGGAGAGGGTGCGACGGCTGGCTGCCCTGCGTAAAGCCACGGCGGCATGGGTCAATCATGGGCAGTTTGTGGACCAGCGAGGCCTCGCGGTGGAAGGCGGCAAGGGGTTTGTATATGTATCGTCCGGGGGGATGGCGGTCACGCTGGCCAACGCCGCGCCAATGCCCCGGACCGTCCGGGTCACTCTAGATCCGGAGGTCCACGGCGGCTTGGCGCCGAAGCGATGGATCCTGCATTTGGAAGGCGAGCCGCCGCGCGCGGTGAGGCCTGCCGGTCGCGGCCTCCTGCGCTTCAGCGTTGCCCTGCCGGGATATGGTGCGGGGGTGCTGGTCGCCGGCAGATGATCCGCGCACGTCGCCAGCTGGTTAGTGCCTTACGGTCAGGGAAGAGCTACTAAGAACAAGTTGTTCAAGTAATGGAAATGAAACGAACCGCAGATTGACGAATGATGAGTAGCGAATCATGAAGGGAATAACTTCGACATTCTGCGGTTCAGTATTCGTCAATCTGCGGTTCGATTGGGTTGTGGGCGATAGCCCGCCTTAGCCGGGATGGGAAGGCGTATGAGAGTGTTGGCTGCCGTTGTCGTGCTGGGATCGGCGCTGTCTTGCGTAGCGCTCGATTCGTCGGACCTGCTGTTTCATCTTTCTTTCGATGGCGGCGTGGAGCCGGACTTCGCCCGCGGCAGCGCGGAGGTGAATTGGGGCGGGGACCCGCTGAGCGTTTTCGGTTCCACAAACGGCGCAGTCGCGCGGTCGGCGGTGGAAACCCGGCCGCGACTGGTGGACGGACTGATCGGCAAGGGCTACCGGTTTGGCGGAGCCGGCAGCACGCTGGAGTACTTCTTCGGCGAACACGGCCGCCGCGGCTGCGACGAGCCGTACGGCCCGCGGGTCAACATGTTCGGCGACACCGGCTCGGTCTCCCTCTGGGTCAAGGGCCTCACGAACACCCACAACCAGATGCACCTTTACTGGCGCGCCGATGCGCCCGGCGGCACAGTACAGATCGGCCGCAATCAATACAAGAGCCACATGTACAACGTCCGGGACGGCGGTGGCGCGGACTTGACAATGAAGGGTTGGACACATCTCGCCATGACGTGGCGAAAGGGGGAAGTGCGGTTCTACTGCAGCGGCTACCCATGCGGGACCGTCGCCACGGGCGGCCTCGATCCGGCGACGTTGCCTGAACGGTTCTACCTCGCCGCCACCGGCGTGCGCAGCGCCGAATTCTGCAAGCAGGAATACGAGGACGACACCGTCATAGACGAGGTGCAGATTTTCCGGCGCGCGCTCACGCCGGAGGAGGTTCAGGCGCTGTTCGAGCGGGGCCGCGTCTCCGATGAGTTCCCCTCCGGCGCCAACGCGCAACCGCTCGCGCTCAAGCCGGAGCGTGCCTTCGTCGCATCCGCGCTCGCGGCGGCCCGGCCCGCGGGACCGATCGTCATTGACGGGCGGATCGATGATTGGACGGGCGTTCCCGCGCACGGCGGATTTGTGGATACCCGCCTCGGCGTGCTCGATAGCAGCACCGGTCGGGTGTGGGTGGCCGCGGATGGCACGAACCTCTACCTCGCGTTCGAATGCGAAGTGGACAAATCCATTCAGGACGATCCGACCCATGTCTGGTATCCGACCGGGGCGTTCAAGGCCGACGCGAAGGCGCGCGATGGCGATGTGCTTGCCGATGACTATGTCGAGTTCGTGGTCAAAGGCCTTCATGAGGATCGCTTCGCGGTCAACGCCGCCGGCGCGCTGCGCGACAGCCGCGACGGAGACGTCTCCTGGAACGCCGGCGTGACATGCGTGAGCCGCTACGATTTCTCGGCCACGGGTGCGGAGGCCGATGCGGCGCGCTTCTGGCGCGTGGAACTCGCGGTTCCTCTGGCGGACCTTGGCGTCAAGTCGGGCGATGCCGTCGGGTTCAATGTCCTGCGCATGTGGCGGTTGTTTAAGAGCGCGCGCAATACGCTCATCACGGATGAACACGCCGGAGCCGGGTTCGGCGCACTGAAGCTGGGCGGCGCGGCCGTGGCGGCCGTCGAGAGTCTGGGCGAACCGCACAAGGGACGGCTGAACTTGCGGGGGCGGATCGTGGGGCCGGCCGGCGCCTACACGGTGAAGCTGCGTGGCCAGGGGCTCGGCCAGGCGTTTACGAACGACATCGCGGTGACAAGTGGCGGCGGCATCGCGCCCTTCGCGCTCGACCTGGGGCTCGCCAGGCCCGGCGACATGGCTGTGGTGGTGGAGGTGCTGGCGCCCGACGGTGCCCTGATCCTGGCGCGAACGATCCCGTTTGTCTACGTCGCGACGTCGCTGGTCGAGCTCATCAAGTACCCGGGCTGGGGCAAGCTGGACGTGCAGGTCACGCCCGTGGATCCCGTGTACACAAACCTGAGCGCCACGGTGCGCATGCTCGACGCCGGTGGTGTGGCGGTCGCATCCCGGGACATCGCGGCATTCGCCAACCCGATCCAGACCGTGCGGTTCGATACGCAGGATCTGGCAACGGGCCGGTACGCGGTTGTGACCGTCATCATGCGGAACGGCGGCGCGATTGGCGAGGACCGTCAGACGTTCGAGAAGAAGACGTTACCGGAATGGTATGGCAACCAAGCCGGCATCATTGACGGGCCGCCGGTGCCGTGGACGGATGTGCGCGTAAGAGGAAGGTGTCGGGTTTCAGGTCTCGGGTGGCGGCGGGAGACGGTGATTGAATGCCTGCTCAAGGAGATCGTCTTCCAGAACACCCTGTTCCCCAAGGCCATCCGCTCCAACGGGCAGCAGTTGCTGGCGGGGCCGATGCGGCTGCGGGTGAAACGTGGCGGGCGGGAGAAGACGATCGCCGCCGGGGATTTCAGGATCACGGAGACGACGCGGCGCAGGGCGAGTTGGGAGTCGGTGGCGAAGGATGGGGATCTGACCATTACGGTCAGGGGCTGGACGGAATTCGACGGGTTCACTTCGGCGGGTATCACGCTGGCGGGCGGAGAGGTCGAGCGTCTGGCCATGGAGATTCCCTGGCGCCGGGAATGCGCGACGCTGAAGCAGGTCAACGGCAAGGGAGCGCTGGGCGACCGTCCGATCGCTTCACCCTGGATCGGTTGGATCGGCAACGAGAAGGCGGGACTGCAGGTCGGCTGGGAACACGACTACACCTGGGTGCGCAACGGCGAGTCGCCCATGATCGTGCCCACCAACGCCGAAGTTGTCGCCGTGATTCCGTTCATTCAGAAGCCCACCACGTTCGACCGGCCACGCACGGTCGTGGTGAGCTGGGCGATTTCGCCGACCAAACCCGTGCGCAAGGACTGGCGGATGTTCGACCGGTATCTATACCGCACGTGGACCGGTCTGAACGCGCTGGGACCGGTCGCGCCGTTGACCTCGGACGACCAGTCCCGCGCCATGAAGTATCTCTACAGCAACTACGGTTACATAGACTGGTGCATGCCGACCCCCAACTATCCCAAGACCACGGCCAGGGGCGAGGCAGGATTGGCCCAGTTCAAGAAGTGGCTGGACGACAGTTACCGTGGCGGCCGGGAGCGTAACGAGATCACCAGTTGGTATGCCTACGGTCCCTTCACCTGGGTTGGGTCACCGGAGTACGCCGAGTGGTGGCGCGAGTGGCGGGATTCGGAATCGGCGCGCGTGCCGCCCGATCCAAACAGTTCGGCCTGGGGCCCCGCCTGCTACAACTCCTCCGCGGCAGAGATGTTCCTCTGGATGCTGGAGAAGTACGTGAAGGAATTTCCGTGTCGCGGTCTCTACTTCGACTGCATGGGGCAGTCGGCCTGCGCCAACGAGGCCCACGGCTGCGGCTATGTGGACGAAAACGGCGTGCGCCGGCCACTCTTCCCCGGGCGCGCCATGCGCCAATTTTATGAGCGGGTGTACAACATCATCAAGACCGCCGATCCGGAATACGGGTGGATCCGCCACCACGACTGGGGGCCGTCCCTGGCGACGGCCGCCTTTTGCGACGAGAACTGGATGGGCGAGGGTCTCATCGGTCCCATACGCGCCACGCCCGAGAAGAACTACTACCGCGTCGTGGACTTGCCCATGGCGCGCGTGGATTTCAGGGCCGAGCACTATGGGCATCTGACGGCCTGGCTGGGCGAACTGGGTTGCAGCGCCGAGTGGGTCGGCGTGGAGGTGGAACCCGGCGTGGACGGCAAGCCCGGCAAGTGGGTGTTGCCGCGCTGGAAGGACTACGAGCACGAAATCGGCATCTCGTTCGTGAACGACACCTTCACGATCGGCGGCAACGAAAGCCCGCTCCCTTCCTTCCGGCTGGCGATCCTGCAGGACCAACTGCAGTGGGCGCCGGATGTCCGGTTCATCGGCTACTGGGAGCTGGACGACCGGCTGGCGGTCGGCGGCGGGGTTCCGGAGACGATCGTGTGCTCGATCTACTGCCGGCCGCCCGGCGGGAAGGGCAAGCCGTTCCTGCTGCTCGTCCCCATGAACAACAGCGACGCGGATGTAACGCTGAAGCTGCGGCCCGACCTGCGCAAGCTCGGATTCCGGCCGCGGCCGCCGGCGCGGTTCAAGGACGCGTATCGCGCCATACCTATCCATCACCTGTGCATTCCAGACGCGAACAACAAGGCCAGAACTCAGGGGTATATCGACGTGCCGGCGACGGACGAGGTCTTCGAAATGGAGAACGGCGAATTGACTGTTCCGGTGGAAAAGAGGAACTTCAGAGCGTTGCTGCTGGGCACCGTGGAACCATCCGAGAGCCGGTGATCCTGGGATCGAAAAACCATGAGAACTTCGCTACTAACCGTTGTCTGCCTGCTGTGCTCGGTAACGTATATCCAGCGCGTATGGGCTGAAGGGCAGGTTGCCGTCGCTGAGGCCAATCTCGCCTTGCGGGGGCGGGCGGGCTCCAACGGAACGATAACGGAGTGGGGCGGCGTGCCGTTCGACATCGTCGTATCCCAGATCAACGACGGCGAGACCGGCTGGAGCCCCACCACCGCATTCCACGGCAATGGCACGCTTCCCTCATACGCCTGGATTTCGTGGGACAAGCCCTACCGTATCAGCCGGGTGGTAGTGCATCACGCGAGCGCCGGCAACCTTGTGAAGAACTTCGGTGTCGATACGCTGCGCCCGGGCGGCGACGTCCGCGCGGAGGCCGACTGGCAGCCGGCGTCCGACGTCAAGGACAACAGTCAATTGGTGACCACCAACGTTTTTGCGGCGCCGGTGGTCACCGCGGGTATACGCATCCGCAGCGCCGATCAGGGACTGGTGCTCGAAGAGCTGGAGGCCTTCGGGAACACGGCGGACGGGAGTCCGCTTGATGGCATCGCGCATGCTCCGCCGCTGTTGCGCCTGCGTCCCTTCCCAGCGGCGCACTTCGTTGATGTGGAGGTCGATCTGCGCGCGCAGGAAACGTTTGCCAGGAGCGCCACGGCGCAGGTGACGATCCTCCGCGACGGCGACGAGGCGGCGTTGGTTGAGACGCGGATCGTAACCTTCTCCAACGTGGTGGAACGCGTGCGTGTGGACACATCGGCGATGAAGCCCGGACGCTACCGGGTGCAGGCGCTGATGACGATCGGCGGCCAGCCGCAGCCCGTTATCGCGGAGATCCTGGAAATTCCGGCGCAACCCGAGTGGATGGGGAATGCGGTAGGCCTCACTGACAGGGTGCCGGAGCCGTGGACGCCGCTGCGCGTTGACAAGCGGCACAAAACCATTTCCTGCTGGGGCCGGGGCTACACCTTCGATGCGGCCGTCGGGTTCAGCCAGATCTCGATCCTGGGGCAGCCGTTTCTGGCCGGCCCCACCCGCTTGACGATCCAGCGGAATGGCAGGCAGACGCTAGCCACCGGAGGCCGGTGGAGGATTGTCGCCGCGAATGGCAGCAAGGTTGCGTTTGTGCAGGAGAGTTCGGCGGACGGCGTGAAAGTGACGGCGGAGAGCTGGATCGAGTTCGACGGGCTTGTCTGGACCAAACTCACCCTTTCCGGTCCTGCTGTCGAGAGGGTGTCTCTGGAACTGCCCGTTCGCAGGGACATGGCGAAACTCTGGTGTGAGCCGACGTGGCACCTGCACCCGGCGACGGGACTTGCGCCCACCGAGACGATGTTCCTGGAGCCCACGGAGGGCGCTGCGCAACGCGGGAACTTCATGCGGCTGGGCACCGACGAGCGGGGCGTCCAATGGTGCCGTGAGTCGCTCAAAGGCTGGCGGTTGGGCGACCGGAGCAAAGCCATTGGGCTGATCCCGCGTGACAGCGAGTACGTCATGCAGTTCAATTTCGTCAATACGCCGACCGACCTGGCCAGGCCGTTGACAATCGAGTATGGCTGGCAGGCGCTACCCGTGCGTCCTCGCCCCACGGGTTGGAGGACACCCTATTGGGGCGGCCTGCAGAGCCGGTCCGATCCGCCAACCCTGTTCAACGAGCCCGAAGTCTACATGTACACCGAGCGGTGGAACGGACGCTGGAACTACTGGAATCACTGGAACGCGGATGTGTTTGGCGCGGATGCCCCGGCCGGCGCCACCATCGAGGCGCTGAGGCAACAGTTCCAGGACAACTGGGCGCTGCGCAAGGAAGTGATGAACCTCTACTGTAACGTGGCCGCGACGGACGGCAATACGCCGGAATACCGCCTGTACGAACGCGACTGGACCTCGGAAACCGGCAAGTACCTCGATTACAGCGCCATCAAGGGGCGGGACCAGGTGGTCATGGCGTCGGTCTGCCCGGCTGCCGCGAGTTACCGTGATTTCTACGTCTATTATCTGGATAAGTCGTTGCGGGCGCTCCAGCGGGGCGCCCATGCGCCGCCGATGGGCGCGCTATATTTCGATGTGCCGATGGTTTGGTCGTGCAACAACCGTGCCCACGGCTGCGACGGTGTGACGCCGGTGCTGGGAGTGCGCGAGTACATGAAGCGCATTTACACGGCGTGCAAGGCCATCAGTCCCTCCCTCTATGTCACGGTGCACAACTCGGGCATGCCGTGGATGGCAACCTATGCGTTCGCGGACATCATGGTGGAGGGCGAGCAATTCGCTTCCGCCTGGGAGGGGCGGCTGCACGCTGACGCGACGTTGCCCGCGGACTACACCCGGCTGCTGACACCCGACATCCTGCGCGCCGAGTTCCAGTCGAGCCTCTGGGGGCCGCAATCCATGTTTCTGACCGAACAGTGGATCTGGTACGCCCGTATCAAGGACTGGGGCCGCGAGCCGCATCCGCCGCTCGAGCAGAGCATGCGTCACATCTCAGGTCTGTTGTTGGCGCATGACATCCTGATGTGGGGTAATCCGGCGCCGGATCCGTGGATTCAGCGGGCGCTGCGCCGCTGGGGGTGGGACGACCGCGTGGAATTCCTGCCATATTGGCGGAACGCGAAGCACGTGCGCGCGGATACCGGAGGCGTGACCCCGGTGCTGATATCACTGTTCAAGCGGCCGGCGGGACTGATTGCCGTTGTCATGAACGACAGCGACCGGGAGGCGTTCGTTCAAATTGAACTGGATCTGAACGCTCTCGGTCTTGGAGACGCCGGTTTCTACAGGGCGTGCGACGTCGGGCACCCGCCGCTGAAGACGCCGTCCTATGCGTTTCGCGAGGGCCGAGTCGAACGTGTGCGGGTGCCCGCGCGCGATTACGTCATGCTGCAGTTCATTAATTGACTGAGGTGGCCAAGGCGCGAAGATCGGCTTGTGGATGAGGCATCAAGGGTGTCTTCAGACCGGAAGAAAGTGCCACTATTCAGGAATATTGTACTGCGGTTTCCAATAGTTGCCACCCATATGCAAAGTTACACTTTGTGTTAACGATAGCGCCGGACTGTCAGGGCGATGGGCGGTGAACAGTGCGCAACCCGCGGTGTGGAGAGACTCTGGAGGAGCATGTGAATAGGATCGGTAAAGTTGCCATGCCAATGTTGCCCAGCATACCGAATACACGGCAAACCGGGAACACGTTCGGCATTGCCAACGAATACTGGACACTCGCGCACGACCGTCGGCAAGGGGGGTGCCCGACCTCGCTGACCTTCCGGCATGGCACTGGACGCAACCTGCTGGTTGCCCCGCTGGGAGCGCACATCGCCGCCGATCGCGGCAAGGGGATAGAGTTCTACCGCCAACACCTGGATACGAAGGCGGCCCTGATGGTCAAGCAGACGCCGGCCGGTCCGGAGGTTTCGACGAGCGGCCGTCTGCGGAGCGAGACCGGCGCGACTCTGCCCGTGCGCTATCGGCAGACCTATCGCTATGAAGCCTGGGGCATGGTGAAAGTCCGGCTGACGTTAACGTTCGAACGGACGATCGAGCGGATCTACGAGCTCGGCGTCTGCGACTTCTTTCTGCGACAATCCGTGGACCGGATCGGCTATCGGGCCGGTCTGCCTCCGCCGCCGCCAGCCGCCGGATGCTATTACGAGACCGATAACCTGCTGCATTGGTGGGAACCTCCGGCGACCGGAAGCTACCGGCAGCAATACCCGGTGGATCAGAAGTTCATTCCCACCTGGTTCTGTCTCTTCGAAAAGGGCGTGGAAGGGCTTGAGTTCTGGCGCAGTGACGCAGGCGCGGCGTGGGACCAGCCCTTCGGCATAGCGCCTGGCCAGGCCGTGTTCCTGGACGATTCGCGCAAGTTCGACGACCGGCGGCACGTGCGCCTCGAACCCTTCTGCGATTGGGCGCAGCCGCGGTCGTTCGGTCCCGGCACGATCGCGTGGGACTACACGCTCGGGCTTCCCTTCGTCAAGGAGCGTCGGGTGGCGCGCCAACTCGCCTTTCACGCCGGCATCGCCTCGGTGGAGTGGCCCTCCGGCGACACGCTGAAACAGTGGGCCGATGCCGGCATATCGCTGGTGCGCTTGCACGACGACGATTCGCGGATGCAGCCTTCCTGGCGGAACTGTCTCTATCCGCCCTACGATGCCGGCAACATGCGCACGCTCGACGGCGTCATCAAGCAGTGTCATCGCCTGGGCCTCAAGATCGTGCCGTACTTCTCGCTCAAGCACTTCCATTGGAACTGCCCGGAGTACGCCGCGAAAGCGGACGAGTGGAAGCGCTGGATCCACGAGGATGGACGGATCGAGGTGGACGGTCCCTATGGCGGCTACATGTGCATGAAGTCGGGCTGGCTCGATTTCAAGATGGCCACCATTGACCTCGTGTTGCGTCGCCATGCTTTCGACGGCATCTACTACGATCACATGTGGTACCGCTACTGCCGTCATCCCGGACATGGCGGCGGATGGCACACCGATGCGGACGAAGTGCTTGAGTTCATGCGCTGGACGCGCGAGCGCGTGGGACCCGACGGGACGATTTTCATCCACACGTCCGGATGTCCGGGCCTCGTCTTCGAGAACCTGTCGAACCTGATCTTCATCGGCGAGGACATGCCCTATGCCCGGATTATGCCGGGCGGACACCCGCCCGATCTGGAGTTTGTGCCGATCGCCCCGCGCAACTGGGTGCCGGCCGGCAAACGCTTTGCCGGGGAGGGGCCCGAGGCGCGACGGTCGTTCTTTGTCGCGCTGCTGGAAGGGTGTCCGACTTGCGCCCTGGGCGAGACCCTCACCCGCATCCCGGCGTTCATCCTGCAACAGTTCGCGCTGTTCAAGCCGTACGATCTGGCCCGCTTCACGTTCTGGCGGGCCAGCGAGAAGCCCGTGGACACGGGGCATCCCGATGTGCATGCCGCGCTGTTGGCTAGCCGCACGGAGGCACTGATCTACTGCGCCAACCTGGGCGACCACCGCGCGAAGACCACGCTGCAGGCTTCCGCGCGGACACTGGGCTGGAAGGCTGCGCCGGCCGCGGTCTCGCTGGCTGCCTGTACCGCGGCCTTGATTCCCGTTCCCAGGCTGCCGTCCGTCAAGGGCGCCGGCGGCGCCTCACGCCGATCTTAGGAGAGGACAACCATGAAAACGACGACGATGGCAAGCATGTGGTTGCTGAGCCTGCTGCTGTTTCTGCCGGGAGGCCTCCAGGCTGAAACGTATTTTGCCGAGGATTTCGAACGCCCGGATGCGCCGGTTCCGCAATGCTGGTGGTCGGCGCCCAACCAAGGCACAGGCAAAGCTTGTCTGACCGGGGAGAAGGTCTTCTCGGGCAAACGCAGTGCCTTGATCGAGGCACCCTACAGTTACTGGGAGGTCGTTCTGCCGAAACCGCTGAAGTGGGATCGCCAGGATCCGGCCGGCATTGGAAACCGTCCTTTGTATCTCTCGATGCGGGTATTCGCGCCGTCCGCTCCGGCCATCGGCGCTGCGGGTTTCCGGGCCAGCACCGTTCCCAAGCGGCGTCCGCGTTCGGGTGGTGCGCCGATTGGCGATTGGGAACAGGCCGGCGTTGGCGGGCGCACCAATGAGTGGCTGCACCTGTGCATGGACGTGGGCCAGTACCTGAGTCGGGAGGAACTCAGAGGCACGCTCAATCCCGATCACATCGTGCTCGAAAGCATTTCCTTCTATGTGAGCGCCGGACCCAGATTCTACATAGACGATCTGCGTCTCTCGACCGAGCGCCCCGCCGACTGCTCGCCGCCGCCTCCCGCTCCGCCCAAGATCGATGCGTCGCAGTACTTTCGTCGCGATCCGTACCTGGAAAGCAAGGTATGGCATGGCGTTTTTGGAGGTGTCGGATCATTGAATGACGACATTGAATTACACGCCGACACGATCCGGGATCTGAAGCGGCATTATGTGAACTTCGTTTTTGGCATCGACTACCGCGTCACAGGCCCGGAGCGGCGCTTTCGGGCGGTGGAACGCGTTCTGGACCAGGCGGCCGGTTACGACATGCTGTTCTTGCCGAGTTCCTATATCGGGGATCGCTACACCTTGGCAGCCCAGGCTTGGAGCCGGGAGAAACTCCGTGACGGCATGCAGGGCATTGTGCGCCGATTGAAGGACAAGTCGCATCTTCTGGGTTGGTACCTGGAAGAGGAGATGGGGGTGGATCGCCAGCAGGCGGCCCTGGAACAGAAACGCTGGGTGGAAGAGGCGGACCCGCACCACAGCGTGTGGACTGTTTTCAATGCCGGTCCGGGCGTGGAGGTCATGGGTCCCGCTTACGCCGTGGTGGGCGCTGACGATTACCCGATCGGCGGCCCCAACGCGAATCCCTGGGCCGCGCCGCATCGGGTCGCGCAGGCGCGGCGCACGCTCAAACAGCCTTACCTGCTGACCGACCAGATCTTCAGCGGCGGGTGCGGTTGGACGGTACCCACGCTCGGACAATGGCGTCTGATGGTCTACGGTGCTTTGGCGGAAGGCGCCAATGGTTTCTTTCACTTCGCATACAGCACTCAGCCGCTTTACCGCCAGTCGGGAGGCGAACGGATGACCGGCTGCATGGTGGATCCCTATGGAACGCCCAGCGCCATCCATGACGAGATCGAGCGGCGTCTGGGGCCGGATCTGTTCAGCATCGGCGAACTGTTGCGGACCTGTCATCCGGCCAAGGTCCCATCGGAACTGCGGATCGAGTGTGCCTCGGTCGAAGATGCGCTGGAAAGAAAGATACCCGCCATCGCCCTGCGCCGGCTAGTGGACGCGGCGGACGCGTATGAGATCATGGCGATTTACAGCAGCGACCCGGTTGAGACGCAAACCGGGACACTGCGGACTCCGGCGGCGTGGCTGGACAAACGCATCGTGATGGATCTCAGCGCGCACTCGGCGGATATTCTCACCAGGTCGCCGATCCGCATTGAAGGAGAGAGCATCGCGGTCGAACTCGCACCGGGCGACGCCCGCTTCCTGGCGGTGACGCGGAAAGCGCAGGCACCCGGTCTGGTGCGCCGGATGCAGGCGCGCCGGTTCGAAGCCTTGCGGAAGATGGTGGAGTTTGACTGTCGCTGGCTCGCGCGGGTGGACGTGGGCGCACCGTACTCGGCCAAGGAGTGGGACAAGCTCCAGCGGCAGGCGGACCGGGGGAATCCCCTGAAGGCGCTGCGTGCGGCTCTGAAACGCGAGCAGCAGAACCAGGAACTGCTCAATACGGGGAGCTTGGCGGCGGTCCGGCGCCATCTGGAGACGGTGCGCGCGTGTCTGAGCGCCTCCGATGCGGCCATCGGGAAATGGTCCGTGCGACAACAAGACAAACCGTTTCCACCGGAAGTCGAGCCAGGCAAGAGTTATTGCGTAACCCTGGACAAGTTGAGCGAGTTGTTTGTGGCCTACGGTGACCTGGTTTACCGCGAACCTCCCGACCGGTTGTTAAAACTCGGCGCCGCTCTGGCGGAGGTCTGCGAACGCTTCCGGACGCTGGCGACGCAGGAAGCGAGTTCCGTCCCGCCAACCAAGCCCTGTCAGCTCGCACTGGCCGAACTGAAACCGCTGGAAGCGCAGCTTGCGGAGCTGGGTTGGGTGCGGCCGCCAACGAACGCCGACTTTTGGAAGGCGGAATAGCCGACTATCAACTCGTCGCCCGCCTGAACTCATTGTGTTGCGTGACATGGCCAGCACCAGGAGACGGCATGAAGCAGCCTATTGACGGCAAACAACTCTCATATGCCTACTGGTTCGCGCAGCGCGAGCCGGAGACGGGTCTGCCGGTCCCGGGACTGGGATCAAACCGATTCACGGTGTTTCCGAAACCGGTCCGTCTGCAGGCGATGGAACTCACCCGGCCGGCAAAGTGCCTTGGCGGCCGGCCGGAACAAGTTGCCATTAGCGCCTATTCGACGGTCTTCCCCAGAGGCTTTGAGCTTTTCCAGGGGAATCTGCCGTGGAACGAGTCAGACACGTGCCGGCTTGAATTTCCCGATGTGCCGCTCCTGGCCGTATCGCAACGCTGCCAGTGGCGCTCACCGGTGCACTTCGATTTCATGGAATGGCATCCCACCCGTTACACCATTCCGTTCAATATTTTCGACGGCACCCAATGGTTCGGAGAGTTGGGTGCGGACATCCGCGTGCCGGAACCGCCGGCGCCGCCCATACTTGAGCGTGGGCGGATCGAGCCACGCGGTGGCGATGGCCTGGAAGCTTGGACGGATGGACGCTTCGTCACGTATCGCAGCCGTTTCCTCAACATAGGATTCTCGCTCATTCGGCCACGCCTGTCGTTTCTGGCATGGGACGGCATGGGCACAGGCCGTGTCGACAAGAATTTCCTGGTGGACTCAACTACAGGATTCGCCTGGGCGCCTGCCAGTGGTCCCTGGCGGCGTCATCTCGGGTTCGACTTGCCTCCGATGCTGTGGGGCGGGGCGGTCGAAGTGGATGGGCGCCGAGTCTGTTACCGAGGTCTTCGCTGTCTGCCCGAATGCACGCTGGATGTTGAATTCGACCTCGATGCCGCGGGATTCAGGATGCATGTTCGGCAACATAGCAGGATCGAACAGACATTTCTTGAAGCCGAAGCCTGGCGTTGGGTCTGGGATGGCCGGCGCGTTTATTCCCTTTCCGCGCTGGCCAATCCCCAGCGTCGCGATCAGCGCAACGGCATTGTCGAGCCGTATGGCGGCTGGCATTGTGCCGGACAGGGCGTCCTCAGTTTTACCCCCATCGGGACACCCCCTGTCGGCATGCAGATAGATACCGCGGGATTCGGAAACCGTCAGGCATTCGCCGGCTTGCTGCTCGGCGTGCGCCCGGAACCCTTCGGGCCTATCACCGTGTTGGCCGGCGAGGCCGATGTGACGATAGCATTCGCCGTCGGCAATCTCGATCCCGTACTATCCGCCGGAGTGCAAAAGGCAAACGTGCATCCGGGACTGCATCGAGCCTGGGGCACGCAGTTTGCCTTTCGGCCGGAACACGCGGGATTCTCCAACAACTCCTTTGGGGTGAATTGTAAGAATTGCTTGCACCTGGCGGCGGATTTGGCGCCCCATACTCATCGGCAGCCTCCCCTGCCTTCCATGACGGCCCTGCTGCGCTATTCGGTCGAGTTAGCCGTCAAGGGCGGGCCGGGGTATATGTGCTTCCTGGAGGAGGGGCACGATACGGCCCCCTCGCTGCTGATTGCCGCCGGGCGCGTCTACCAAGCTGAACAAGACGGCGAATGGGTCCGGAGCATCTGGCCCTTCCTCGAACGTTACGTGTGCCACATCATCAGCAATCTGGACGCTAGCGGTTTCTACATCTGCCGCCGGCTGTCCGGCAATTCGCATTCCTACCGTGCCAGCTGCAATTCCATCGACACTTACTGTTGCGGTCATGCCGACGGCTATTCCGGAGCGCTGGCCTATCGCGGTCTTCGCAATGCCGCCGTGCTGGCGCGCGTGGCTGGCACCCTTGACCGGGAACAACAATGCGAACTGTCCGCGCAACGCTTGCGCGCGGCCTTCATTCCGACCTTGCTGAATCCGGCCACCGGCTGGCTTGCCGGATGGCGCAGCGCCGATGGCGAACTGCACGATTGCGCCCTGCACATCGTCACGGCCCAAGCCGCCATCTACGGCATTCTGGATCTGGCACAGGCCCGCGAAATGATGTCCAGGCTCGAACGGCAGCGGTTGGCGTGCGGAGCGGACGATCTCCGCTATGGATTGCCCCCCAATTTCCTGCCAGTTCCGGCGCGCGACTTCTGGACCGAAGGCCTGTGGGCGCGCAAAGACCTCGCCCTTCGCCAGGACGGCGCCGATACCTATGGGATTTTCATCAATGGCGGCCTGACCCCGTGCAGCGCGGGCTTCTATCTCCGCGCGCTATCGCTCTGCGGGTTCACCGACACCGCCGACCGGCTATGCGATCAACTCCTGGAGAGTTTCGATCGCGGCGTCTTTGACGGTTGTCTTAACGGCGCAGAATGTTATACCTTCGACGGGATGCCCAGCGGCTATGAGGGCACCCTCACGCACAGTTATCATGTGCTGCTCGCCATCGCCCAGCATAAGGGGTGGATAGCTCCGCTCACGCCGGAATGGTGGCCGACCGCGGGTGTTGACCGTTCCGGCGGAAACGAGAAACCGCAGGAACCGGCTGCTGGAAAACATGGAACGAGAGCGAAGAGACAATTTAGAAAGGATTAGAAACCGACATGAACGACGAACTGCTTAAGACCTTCAAATCGCCGGGCGCGGCGTATCGCGGTAAACCGTTCTGGGCGTGGAATGGGAGGCTGGAGGAGGGCGAACTGCGCCGGCAGATCCGGTTGATGCGCCAGATGGGGCTAGGCGGCTTCTGCATGCACTCGCGCGCGGGCCTGGTCACGCCGTACCTGTCGGATGAGTGGTTCCGGTTGGTCAATGCCTGCGTGGACGAGGCCAGGAAACAGGGCATGGAGGCGTGGCTTTATGACGAGGACCGCTGGCCCTCGGGCGCGGCGGGCGGTCTGGTGACGCGCCAGGCGAAGTACCGGCAGCGCTTCCTGAGGATGGAGCCGGTCCGGTCGTTCCGGTGGTCTCGCGATGTGCTGGCGGCGTTTACAGCGGAGCTCACGGGCGACCTTGCGGCGCGCAACGTCCGGCCGCTGGCGCGCGGCAAACGACCGGCGCGGCTTGCCGACGGCGAGACGTACCTCGTATTCCGGCTTGTTACGGCAGCCCGTAGCGATTGGTATAACGGCGCGACCTATCTCGACGCCCTGAGCCATGAAGCCGTGAGCCAGTTCATCAAGATTACGCATCGGGCGTACGCAAAAAGATGCGGTCACGAGTTCGGCAAGACCATCTCCGCCATTTTTTGTGATGAACCCAATCATGGGCTCATGCTCGCCGACGAGACGGCCTCCGAAGGCGCTCCGCAAGGCGCGGTCCACGTTCCCTGGACACCCAAGTTCCCCGCGATCTTCAGGAAGCGGCATGGCTATGACATTCTCCCGCATATCGTGGAAGTGTTCTTTGAGGTGGATGGGCAGGCCGTCACGCCTGCCTGCTATCACTATCACGACTGCGTAACGCACCTCTTCGTGGATGCTTACGCCCGGCAGATTGACGAGTGGTGCGAGCGCGCCGGCATCGCTTTCACCGGCCATGTGCTGGCCGAGGACACACTGGCCTCACAGTCCGTCTTTGTGGGCAGCGCGATGCGTTTTTATGAACACATGCGGTGGCCGGGCATAGATATGCTGACGGAATGCTGGCGCGGCTATGGCACCGCCAAGCAGTTGGCTTCCGCGGCGCGCCAGTTCGGACGGCGCTGGCGCATGACGGAGATCTATGGCTGCACGGGCTGGGATTTCGCGTTTGCCGGCCACAAGGCCATCGGCGACTGGCAGGCAGCGTTGGGAATCAACATGCGCTGCCAGCACCTCTCATGGTACACGATGGAGGGAGAGGCCAAACGCGACTATCCCGCCAGCATCTTCTATCAGTCGCCGTGGTGGGATCTCTATCCCAAAGTGGAAGACTACTTCGCCCGCATTCATGCCGTGATGACACGCGGCGCGGAGGTGCGCGACCTCCTTGTTATTCATCCCGTCGAAAGCGTGTGGGTGCAACTCAAGAAGCAATGGCTGCGGGATCCGCGGCGCATCAACGAGTATGACCAGATGCTGGCTGAGTTGAGCGATAGTCTCCTGAGCCAGCACGTGGACTTCGACTATGGCGATGAAGAATTGCTTGCGCGGCACGGCTCTGTGCGGCGGCAGGGGGAAAGCTCCGTGCTCAAGGTCGGCAAGGCGGCGTACAAGGCCGTCGTGGTGCCGCCGCTAATCACCATGCGGGCGACCACGCTGGAGTTGCTCA
>JAQULY010000042.1 GCA_028718445.1 Kiritimatiellia bacterium | reverse complement strand
CGGCGAAAGCTCGCGAATGTAGGCGCAGATCGCTCTCAGCCGCTCTTCCCTCGCCGCGTTGCGTTCCTTCGCGCCCATGGTTTAACCCTCGATTTTCCCCTGCAGCCTGGCCTGCGTCGTCGCCAGAGCCGCGATCCGCCCGAAGAGTTCGTCAATTTGGTTTGCCGCGATGTCCATCTTCGCGACCGTTGCCGCCTGCTGGATTGCCGTGTTGCGCTGCTCGTCCGAAATCTTCTCGATCCTGGTCAGCAAGTCGCGCTGTTCTTCGCGCCCGATGCGCTGCCCGATCGACGCGATGAACTCCTCGTGCTGCTTGCGGTTCTCCGAGATAGACATCTCGATCTCGGCGATGCGTTTCTCCTCCAGGACCCTCACCCGCTCCGTGACTCGATCCACGGCTGCCACGTAACGCCGCATGATGAGCGTGATCCCCGTGCCGATCGCGGCCTGCACCGCCGTGGTTACCGCCAAGTTCGTCAAGAGTCCTGCGTCCATCGTCACATCCTCGTCCGCGTTCCGCTTCCTGGAGGGCTCCCCCGGCGAGCGGCTCCAGGAGTCCAGCCATAAAGCCGCCCGCCGGGATCATCGCCGCTTCAGTTATGGCGCTACGGCGCCGTTACTATCGCTGTCATACCCCATCCCCCAGTTCACTTGTTTAGAAGCATCGCTTCCCGCGTACGCGAGCATTACCGCCTTTTTCCCACCTCCAAGCAATGACTTTATAAATCCCCCGCTTTTGCTGGCGTTTCTGCGCGTTTTGGCATACGCCGAAAACACAAAACACGAAGGGCCGGGGATTGCTCCCCGGCCCTTCGTGCCTTCAGCTTGGTTGTCAGTTACCGCATGCGGTACCTCTCTGCCAGCGCCCTCCGACGTCGTTCCTTGGCCCGCACCTGCGCCGTGGCCGACTCCACGGCCCGGCGATCTCGCTCCGCCAGTTTCGCCCGCTGTAGCGCCACTGTCTGCTGCTCCGCCTCCAATCGCATACGCGCGATCTCCGGGAAGCTGCTCTCGGGCCTGGAGCAAAACTCCTCCATCCCGATCTGCGGCACCATCAGGTACAGCGCCACGGTCTTCTCGGCGCCGTTGACCGCAATGTAACGGTACTCGCCGCGCCGCACTCCGCCGGCTGTTACCTCATCCCCATCCGTAAGCCCGCCCAGATTGGCGCCGGCAATGGCCGTCACCGTCGTGTCATAATCCACCCCACGACTCATGACCAGCACAACTCCATCGTTCGGCGCTATGCTGATTATCTCGCCGGATATCTCTGCGCGCCTGACCAGATTGCTGTCTACGATCCCGTAGAGCGGCGCCACACGGTCATACCATTCGGGCTTGGCCAACGGCTGTGCGGCCAGCGCCTCCTCCAATTTACCGACCGCGTATTTTTGGTCTACTACTGCTGCCCACGGCACCTTGCTTACGCCGTTACTACACACCAACACCAGCCCATCCGCCTCGGCCCGCGCCGACCAGCATTCAACCGGTCCGGCGGTCGTCTGCACCGTCTCCGCCAGCGCCGCCCCGCCCATCAGCGCTAATGCGCTCGCTACCCTCAACCTTGTCTTCATGACCATCTCCTTGCATACGCTTCAGTTCACGCTCCAGAGCGTCGAGCCGATTCTTCATCGTGGCGTTTTCCGCCGCCAGGGATATCAGTAATCGGGCGGCATCCGACGTGTCATACACGGCGCTGCGCTCCCTCAAAAGCCCTCCGCCTCCGCCCTCATTGTTCCCGTCTTGTTCCTGCGCGTCTCGCTCCAACTGGCGAATCTGTCTCTCCAGCCTGGGGCCGATGTTCCTGGTTCCGTTGCGCAGCAGGAATAGGTACTTGCGAGAAATCCCTAACGATTCCGCGAAATCCGCCCATGTCTGGGCGCGCGCCATGCGCAGCGTGTTGAGCCTGTCGGCCACACGTAATTTCTTTTCACACCCTCTATTGACGGACGGGTACATATTGGGTACTATATGGGCACACGTAACGGAGACGGCTTTATGATAGTAACCCAGAAATCAGATGTCAATGGCCGCAAGCGCCGTAAGCGCCACACCATTCTACGGCCCGGCATTACCGCTGCCTGCCGTGAGGCCCGCCGTTCCCGCTGGCATGTCACCGAGGTGCTGCGCGGCAACCGCGAACCATCCAACTTCCTTCGTCGCATTCTCAAGGAACACGGATTGGAGGTGAAACCGTGACTGCGCGCGACGAAGAGATACAGGCCGGCATCGTGTACATCCAGAAGCAGCACGCCAACATAAGGCGGCAACTGGACACGCTTGATCGGCGGATTACAGCGCAGGAGCAGCGCCGGGAAGCGCGCAGCATAAACATGAGACTCACGCGACTGGAGGATCGCGTGGCGCTCGTCGAACGGAATCAAGCACGCGGCTGAACGGACGCCGCCATGCGAACCGTCTCCAATCCATGGCTGAGGAAGAAACTCATGACTGCTGAAATGCAACTCGATGATCTGGCGATCTTGCTCGGACTGCCAAGAAAGGGACCGTCATGGATTTCAGAACACGTCAACCGCATCCGTCAGCGCCCCGTCATCGAGCGCCGCCTTGCCGCCTTCTTCCATCTCACCACCGGGCAGTTGCGCTCCGCGCTCTGGCCGTCGCTCTACCCCTCTCGTGCGCGTGCGCGCGCGCGTCTTCCTATTAAGGAGTCCAAATGAGCACACGGCCCGTCACCGTCTCCGACCGCCCCGACGCCCCCGTCGTCGGCTCCGCCCTGGGCAAGGTGCCGTATAGCGCATGGTGCGCCGCCGAGGTCCGGCGTCTCGCCGGCCACGGCCTCTGCGCCCTGGTCGAGCGCAACCACGCCGGCACGCGTATCCACGTCGCCATCGTCCGCCCGAAGGGAGGTCGCCCGTGATCGCTGCCTCATCCCTCGCTCGCGCCGAAATCGCCGCGCCCGCGCCGGCCGCCTGGTATGGCATTGACGACGTCGTCGCCATTCTGAACAAGTCCGAGCGCTCCGCCCGCGCGGCCCTGGCCGGCGTGCGTTCCAGCCAGGTTCGCCTCGATCCGTCCTACGCTGGCAATGGCCGTCCGCCGCTGCAATACCACTATACATCCCTGCCGCAACTCTGGGCGCACTGGCGCACGCTCTCCGCCGCCGCCGATCTCCCCGCGCCGGAAGCCGACGAGCCGGCCCCGGATCCCCAGGCGCCCGCCGCGATCCGCGCTGCCTGCCCCTCCACGCCCGACGCCGCCGACGTCGCCCTCGCGCAACTGCGCCTCTCCGCCGTCAACGAGTACTGGGCGCGCGTCAAGTCCGGACTCTCGCGCGACGATGCCGCCGGCGAGACTTGCCGCGACTGGGCGCGCACGCCGCGCACCCGCTCCGTCGCCACGCGCGAACGCATCGGCCGCTGGCAGCGTGGCCGCGCGAGCGAGATCCGCCTGGCCGGCTTCTCCCCGCGCACGCTGCGCGCCTGGGTCGCCGCCTTCGCCGCCGAGGGTGTCGGCGCTCTTGTGCCGCGCCGCAAGGGCCGCACCGGACGTCCCCGCGTCGAGATTCCCGCCGAGTTGCTCACCTTCGTCTGCGGCATGTCCGTCTCGACCGCGCGCGCTGATATCGCCAAGGCCGTGCAATATGCCCGCGATCATTGGCCGTCAGACACCTGGCCCTCGATCTCCATCCGCACTTGGGAGCGCGCCGTGCGCGGTGTGGATCCCGGCAAACGGTTCAAGCTCCTCGGTCAGGGCGGCGCCCGTGCTTTCGCCAACGGCGCCCTGCCTGATATCGAGCGCGATTGGGATCAGCTCAAGTATGACGAGCTATGGGAGGTTGACGACGTCCAGATTGACTTCTACTGCCACTCCGCCGTGGATCCCACGCAGTTGCTCCGTCCTTATATATATGGCATCCGCCGCATCTCCACCCGACAGTGGGTCGCCTGCGTCGTCTCGGAAGTGCCTATCGCCCACTCTCAGGTAGCCTCTATGCTTGGCTTCGCCTTCGCCATGCAGGGCATGCCTGAGCATCTCACCTTCGAGCGCGGCATCGTCGCCCTGTCGGCGCCGCTGGCGGAACTGCTCGATGGCCTAGGCATCCGGCATCATCAGGCCAGCATGGATGGCGGCAAGCCCGTCTGGAGCGGCGCCCCGGCTGCCGACATCAACAAGGGTCACTCGCAATCCAAGGCCGTCTTCGAAGCCAACGTGCGCCGCTTCCACGGCATCCTCTGGGATCAGGTCGGCCAGGTCGGCGCCGACGAGCGCGACACCGCCCCTCAATACATGGAGCGGCTCAAGGCGCTCTCCGTCACGCGCCTGCGCGAGAAGCTGCCTCCGCTCCTGCCGGTCATGAACGAGGCTCGCGCCTTCATCTGGTCGGCCATGCAGCGCGACAACTCCATGCCCCACACCGGCCTCCAGAAGATTTGGGACGCGGCTGCCAACTCCTGGCGCCATCAGTCGCCCGACGAGCGCGCCCTCCAGATCCGGGATCAAGGTGTGCGCAAGATGTCTCCGACTCTGATCCCCGCTTTCGCCGCCCTGGGCCGCACCGTCCCGGTCACCCGCAACGGCGTCCAGATCGGTCGCGACCGCCACGGACGCGCCTGCTGGTACGGCCGCGACGACCGCGAGTTGCTCGATATGGCCGGCACTTCCGTCACCGTCTATATGGAGGAAGGCAACCCCGACGTGGCCTACATCCAGCAGCTTGGCCGCGTGGTCTGCCGTTACGATCGCGAGGCGCCCTTCGCCGAGCGCGACGCCGAGTTCGATACCAAGCACGGCGTCGCCAAGCAATGGCGCAATCAGTTCGAGCGCTTGATGGCCGGCGCCCTGGCCACCGAGGGCGCCATCGTCGAGCAGACCATCTCGCTCGCCGATCCCGCCGCCGCCACGCGTCCCGCCTCCGTCGTCTCGCACGATGGCATCGCCCGCCGCGTCGCCGCCATCCGCGAAGCCGCCGCTATTCTTAAGGAGGCCGACAAGCTGGCCGACGCCCGCTTCGACCTTGCCAACCCTCTTCCAGGAGAAACTACAGCCGCGCAGGAGTCAGCAGACGCCACAGGTCCACTACCCATTGGACATCATGATCGCCGTTGCGATCCGCGCCGCGCCCCCGCCCGCGCTGCTTCCGGAAGAAGCTCGCTTCGCGCCATGGCCGCCCGACACGCGGCTGTGGCCGGAGCGGGTTTTGATAACTAACCAACCAACACACACACAGGAGTCCCATGAAAGACCACGAAGATCGTAGCGCTCACATGAGCGTCGAGTTGCGCGAGCGCACCGACGACATGATCGCCGACGCCCTTGCCCGCGGCGGCATCGTCCCCGAAGCCGGCGAGCTCGACACCCTCCACGCCGTCCGCGATTATGCCGCGGCCCACGACCTCTCGTCCCGCGATATTGCCGCCCGCATGCGCTGCTCCAACAGCGTCGTCACCCTCGTCTTCAACGGAAAGTATGCCGCCGGCATCGGCAGTTTCTGCGCCCGCGCCCGCGCCTGGCTCGACCGCGAGGCCAAGACTGCTACCTACGGCGGGCGACGCGACTTCGTCCAGACCGGACTGGCACGCGATCTGATGGTGGTCTTCGAGAAGACCCGCTACAACCGGCGCATCCAGCCGATGCAGTCGCCCGAGCAGCTCGGCAAGTCCACTGCCGCGCGCGAATACGTCCGCCGCAATCCAGGCCATGCCGTCCTCGTTACGCTCCAGCCCGAAGGTCTGAGCAATGGCTTCATGTTGTTTCTTCGCACGCTCGCCGACCGTCTCGGGTTCCCGCCCGAGAACGTCAAGACCTGCGACCTGCGCAGTCAGATAGATAAGCACCTCGCCGGCATTGAGCTCGTCATCCTCGACGAGTTTCACCTCGCGGCTACCTGGAAGCCCTCTCAACTCCGCAGCCTCCTCGACTACATCCGCGTCACGATCCAGGCCGATGGCGAGCGTGGCGTCGTCCTGATCGCCACCGTCCCCGACAACGCCGAGGCCGACACCTCCGTCATGCGCATCCTCAACGATGTCCGCGCCAAGACGCGCTACAACCTCGGTCAACTCTACGGCCGCATGACCTCCTCGGTCCTCGATCTATCCTCTGGCGACATTGCCGCCAGCGATGTCGCCGGGCTTGTGCAGCGCTACTACGCTCCCGGCAAGGCCTGCCTCGAACAACTCTGCCGCGCTGCCCAGCGCGACGGCTTCGGCCATCTCGGCTTGATTGACGGCGTGCTCTGTGACGCCGCCTCCGAGGCCGCCGTCGATAGGACGCCGATCACCGACGCACTCGTTCTCCGCGTGCTCAACGCCAAGCTCGAAGACATCCGTATCCGCGAACAGAGCGGCTCGCGCCGCTAACCCCAGGAGTCCACAGATGAGCGATCCACAAAATACCAGTCCAGCCACATTTCATGATTTCCTGCTCTCAGAGCAAACGGTCGCCGCCGTCGAATACATGCTCGAACGCATCGCGCATGATCCTGTCCTGGAGGACAAGATGATTGGCACCAAAGCCTATGGCCTGCTTGCCGCCGCCTGGCTGCGCGCCAAGGGCGCATCGGTACCGCACCAGATAGCCGACGTTGATGTCGGCGAAATCATTCGCTTGGGCTATTCCGCACCTACGCCGCGGCGGTCCGGCCCTGTCTCGATTATCTGCTGGACGCCGATAGATCAGGATCTGCCCGCTAGCGGATCCACCGTGGCTCTCTGGCTGCCAGAGTTGAACCTGGTCGCCATCGGTTATCTCTGCGCCGCCACGGGCATCTGGCGGCTCACCTCCTGCGGCCAGGAGATCAATGCCGGACTGATCAACTCCTGGGCGCCGCTGACGGATTCTCCTCTGCCACCCCCAATCGTTCTATAGGAGTCTGCCATGAACAAGCGTCTTTCTCCATGTCATATGCTCGCCTGGGGCAATTGGCTGATCCTCGTCATCATGGTAGTGGTCTGGTGGTGGTGGCTCTGCCATTTCGACTTCGACCAATACCTGCACGCCACCGTGCCGTCCGATGGCGTCTGCGAAATCTGCGGCGCCTGTGGCGACGATATGGTTGGCCCGTGCGCCTGCGAGAAGGAGACCCCATGAAGAAGAAACCCACCACTACTCCCATCGCCACTCGCGACGATCTCGAATCGCGCATGGCCGATTACGCCGGAGCCGCCATCAAGCGGTTGGATCTGGCAGCTCAGATGAACGCCAAGCTCGCCGAGGTCCGCGCCAACTACGAGGCCATGTTTGCCAAACTGGATGTCTCCATGCAAAAAAGCCAGGCCGACATGCAAGCATGGGCCGTGCTCCATCCCGCCGAGTTCGCCGCCAAGAAAAGCCTCGAACTCGTCCACGGCACGCTTGGGTTCAGGACCGGTCAACCGGCGCTTAAGCCCATCAAGGGCGTGCGTTGGGAGGATGTTCAGAACATCCTCGCGAGTGGTCATCGCGACTACATCCGCCTCTCCGAAGAGATCGCCAAGGACCTGATCTTGGCCGACCGCGACAGCCTCGGCGATGACGGCCTTGCGGCTCTCGGTCTGCGCGTCGAACAGTCCGAGCGCTTCTTCGTAGATCCCAAAATGGAGCAGACGGACTGTGTCACGGAGGTGTCGCGATGATCGTCACAATTAAGACAGCCATGCTGATCGCTTTCATCGGTGGCTCTATGACGGGATGGTGGTTATGCGAGTGGTATTGTACGCATAAAACCGCGAACGGAATTAAGCGCATCATGGGCAAACTCTCGCCATGTGCGCGCGCGGAGATCCTTGATGCGGTCGCTCCGACACAGCCGAAGCCAGTCAAGATCGGCGACCAAACGGAAGGTACCACGCCATGAGCGGCAACTCTCCAATCCTGGGGCATCCACCATCTGATGCCAGCGTCGCCAGCGAGATCGCAAGCGTCGACACCGATATGGCGCTCAGGCTGGTCGGACGGCTCTACACGACACGCGGTGCACAAATGGCACTGAATCTTGAGATGGCTTGCCAGTGTCGTAGTTCCGTGCTCGCCGCCATTCGCGCGCGTCAGGTTGTGCTCGCATCCAAGTGCGACAACTGTAGCCACGCAGTCCCTCTCCGCGCCTCCGCAGCCCGCCGCGCCGAAGCCACAGGCGAAGGCGGGTCGCCGCGTGAGACGACGGTGTGGGCAGACTCACGCGGAAGCGCGGAGGCTGCAGCGATGGAGGTGCAGCCGTGAAGTACATACTGCGCATCGGGTACCAGCGATTTCTCCTGCCAAATGACAAAGGTCTGAGCACGATCATGAACACGCTTGGCGCTGCCCGGACCATTGATCCAGCGACAATCAAGTATGCTCGCGAGAGTCTTGAAATTGTTGGGTTCTCTCATGGTCCTGCACCGGAAATCACCGTGCGTCCACTGCCCGGACAATGGGAGACGCGGACGCACAGAGAGGTCGTCGATTGTGAGGTCCTCCCGCCCGAGCGGCGTCCGCGCGCGATGATCGCCGGCGGCAGGCGCATGCTGACGAATGGAAGGCTCATGCTGGAAGGCGGTGCGCCATGAAACCGATTGAGTTCCCTGAACAGAACTGCGTGTACGCAAAGGACCAGCCGGAATATCTCCCGTTGCCAGTACACAAGACGCCGGACGGCATGGTGATATCCTGCTGGGCGCTCACATGGCGCGAGCGACTGAAGATGGCATTTACTGGGCGGATATGGTGGAGCGTGCTGACTTTTAACCACCCGCTACAGCCGCAACTGCCGACCGTAGATAGTCCCTTTGTCAATGTCGCGCCAAGGCGCGAACGCAGGTGCTGCGTGAAGCGCATTGTGCAGCACATCCGCACCCTCGGGATAAACCACACCGCATCCGCGATGAACTGGTGCAGCAATCATATTGTCACCGCCTCGACGGACATCCGTTGGCAGGATCATCTACGTTGGTGGACAGAAGCTCGGCTAAGCGCCCTGTTCGGTTTCTTCTACGCCGGCAGCGATGAAGAGATTACGGCGGTCTACAACGATGAAATTCCGGTGGAGCACATGAGTCCACGTCAACGAGCTGCCTACGGAAAGATGATCGCGGAGGTGCTGCCATGAGTGTTGACTTCCGTTACTACGTCGAACTCGAAACTACGAGGATCATTGTTTCTCAGTTGGCCGATCGCGTGAGCGTCGAGACGCACGCAAAGCCTGCCGGCTCTGCCGGTTGGCGGCTGCAAAGCGGCGTGATGCTGTCATCTGATCAGGCACTCGACCTGGCGACCGCGCTCCTGAACATGAGCGGCAAAAGCGCCATGCTGCCGAAGCGACTCAGGTGGAGGCAGTCATGACCTACTGTCACGGCTGCGGCCAATACCAGCGTGATGTCGGGCCGCGTGGCCTCTGCGATGCGTGCGCAGCGAAGGCAGCGCTGGCATGCGACGGAACGGAGGGCGCGTCCGAGCCGCTCTTCACGATCCGCTACCGCTGGCAGGGACAAGTCTACGGCACGGTCGAGTCCGCCCCGGACGCGGAGACTGCCGCGAAGCGCTTTCGCCAGCTCAACCCGCACGTTGAGTTTGTCTCGTGCGAGGCGGCCAGCGCGCCCGATCCAGACAGGCCGCCCGTGCGGTGCGGCCACGGGCCGGACTCGTGCCCGCAGATGGGCAGCAACGGCTACTGTAACGCCAACCGCTGCATTTATGGGCTGAAGGCTGAAGGCTGATAGGAGACACGACATGGGATGCTTTGCAAATGGGGCCGAGGGAGAACGTTACCAGGAACAATACTGCCGCCGCTGCATTCATTGGCTCCCAGTCGCTGGTTGCCCATGCTGGAACGCTCACGAGATGTTCAACAGGGGTGTGACCGTCACCGCTGCAAGACTGTTGCATAGCATGATCCCGCGCTCCTACGGCCAGAATCTCGCCTGCATCTTCTTCGTGGATGTGGGCGCGCGGCGTCTGGTGGGGCAACCACAGCCTTGCGTTTCAGTCAGGGATCTGATCGAGAAACTGCAGGAGTGGGCGGCGACGTTTGGTGACAACGCGGCCGTCGCTATCCGCACCCTGGAGTTTAACGGCGGAGACGTCGACGATGATAGCGTGCCGCTCAGTTGCGGCATCACGCTCGACGATTCCCATCGTGGGCCGCGGCGCTGCGTGCTCACGCCGGCGGTTCCGCTCATGCCGAAAGGGGGCGCAGCATGAGAATCTATCTTGCCGCCAGGTACAGTCGTCGCGAGGAACTGTGCCGGTACCGGGAACAACTCTGTGCGATGGGACATACCGTGCAAGCCAGATGGCTCGACGGCACGCACCAGATATCGGACGCAGGCCAGCCGATTGGCGACCACGGCGAGGCTCTGGTGGAAGGGCACAACGCCGAGGACCGCGGCGCGGAACTGCGCGCGAAGTTTGCCAGAGATGACTACGAGGATGTGATCGGGAGCGACGTGGTGATTTCATTCACCGAGCCGCCACGAAGCCTGGCGAACAGAGGCGGCAGGCATGTTGAGTACGGCATCGCGCTTGCCCTCGGCAAACGGCTGCTGGTGGTCGGACATCGCGAGAACCTCTTCCACTGGCTTCCGCAGGCTGAGTTCTACGCCGCGCCGGAAGCGGCATTCGCTGCGTGTTCCGAGTTGCCGGGCCGTGAAACCTGGGAATGCACACAGTGCGGCAGTCCATGCCGCCTGACGATCGACTACACGGAGAACGCCATATCGCGAGCCTTGAAGGTCGGCGAGCGTTTCCGCAAGCGAGCGTGTCCTTGCAGCGAGCCGTTTGCAGAGTGGGTCCGCATTGCCAACACCTCACCATCCTATAAGGAGACGCCATGATCGAGCAACTGGAGCTACTCCCGGCGCCGACGACCTGGGCCAGTGAGCAACGCCGTCGCTCCCGTCCTCGGCGGCCACGTCCGGACGGGCGGGGACGTCACGAGAACTCCCTGGCGGCGCACAGCGATGAGCGGCTGCAGCGCGCGCTGGCGGGCAGACGCGCGGAAGTGCTGGAGTGGGTGCGGCTGCATGGGCCGTGCACGGTACGGCAAGTTCTAGAGGGACTCTATCACCCTGGCGCCGATATGGATTTGGTCCGACCGCGCGTCACTGAGTTGATCGCCGCCAAGCAACTGGTCGAGTGCAACAAGGTCGTCGATCACGTGACCGGACGGCCGGTCATGGTGGTGGATGCAGTGAACCGGGTTGGATCGTTCACAACATGATCTCACGACGTGAAAAGGCACTGCTACACATCTATGCCCAGGCGGCCGGCCTGGACAAGCCCACCTATCGCAACATTCTGCGCGAGCATGCGGGCGTCTCTTCGTCCGCCGATCCGGCCATGTCCCAGGGCGACTTCCGCCGGGCAATGGCATCCCTTGAGATCCATCTCTGGTCGGCCGTGGACGCCGGCGCCTCGATCCATCTGCCTGCCGTCGTCTCTCGTCGCGGGTATTGGCAGACCCGCGTACCCGTCTCCCGTGCTGGCGTCGGTCCCTCCAAGGTCCAGCTTATCCACCGTCTCCAGGACGAGTTGACCCTTCTCCTGCCCGGTACCGGCGCCGAGCGCGACGCCTACATCCAGGCATCCATGGAGCGCGCCATCGGCACCCCCATCTCTCAAGCCGCAGCCCTGTCCGACCGGCATGCCGACGCGGTCATCGAGTGTCTCCGTCGCATCGCATCCCGCCATCGTCAGGAGGTGGGCCAGTCATAGACCAGCCACCGGCAAGTGCCGGAAACCGTCCACGTGGTTGCCGCCACGCAGAGACCGGTGAAAGCGCACCGACCACGTCGCCAACGCGCCGGTTTCCGGCAGGCTGTTGGCATACACAAACAACACCATGAAACAGGTAACACGTACTATACCACTCATCAAGCGCCCCGGCGGCAAATCACGTATGCTCCCTATCCTGCTACCAATGATCAACAGGCAGTCACACCGCTGCTATGTTGAACCATTCTGCGGTGGTGCGGCCGTCCTTCTTGCCAAGGATAGGAGTGAGCATGAGGTCATCAATGACCTTGACGGCAACCTGGTCTGTCTCTATCGCCAGGTCAAGTGGCATGCCGACGAGTTGACCAGGGAAATGCAATGGCTTCTGGAGGCTCGCAAGGATTTCGTTGATACGGCAGCCAGCCCGGTCTCACAGAGATTCAGCGCAGCGCCAGATGGCTGTACCGCAACTTCTATTCCTTCGCTGGCGACAACGCCAGTTTCGGCGTCAAGCGCATCGGCTTCAATACTCGCTCTTGGATGCTGGCCAAACTAACCTCCTTCCATGCGCGCCTCGATCGTGTGACCATCGAGTGCCTGCCATGGGATCGTTGCATGAAGGTATACGACTCCCCGGACACGCTGTTCTATTTGGACCCACCCTACACGTCCGGCGAGGTCCGCGCGTATGCTCCATGGACGGACGCCGACGTCAGCAACCTGGCAGCCGTCCTTCGTGACGTCCGGGGCTCCTGGATTCTGACTCTCAACGACAGCCCCTTCAATCGCCAAGCCTTCGACGGTTGCCGGATACAGGCGGTATCCACCGCCGCGTTCATGCGCAATGCGCGGCGTCCGGGGTCTCTTTTTGGCGAGATCGTCATACGGCCTCCTTCAGAAAAGTCCCGCCCCGCGCATCGGGCGGTTAAACGCGGCTAACGTGCCCCATAAAGCCAGTTTTATGGCGCTTCAATAAACCGCCCAGGGCTTGCATATAACCCCGCCGATCCGGGCTGTTCTGGCCCCACGGCGGGCCGTTTTCTGGCAAACCGTTCTGTCTGCGAGCCCGCGCGCGTCGTTCCCGTTCTACCCCTGATTTACGGGCCATTCCGCGCCATTCCGCGTCTTTCCGCGCCATCCCCCGCCTGGCAACTCGTTTTGTCGCTCTGTAAGGCGGCCTGTGCAGGCTGCTGCGGACGCGGTGGGGCGGGCGGTTCCTGGAAATGTGCATGGACATGCATTCCCGCTTCCTGTTCCGTCCGGTGCGTCTGCTCTTTATCGGCAGGCTGCTGTTTCCTTCGCCGCGCCGGCTGCGCGCCTACTACGGCCCTTCGTCTCTGCCTCTGGCGCTGCGTTACATCGCGCATCCTTTCCACATGATCAGGAAGCTGATCGTCCCGCGTGTTCGCGCGGCAAGCGTCGGGCCGGACGGCGCGGTGGTATGGCCACCCGCCCACGGCACGTGGTGTCCGGCGCGCAAGTCGGCCTGGTTCGCCGCAAAGGTGGTGATCACCCTCGCGATCCTGTACGTGCTCGTCACCGGCATGGACAGCCGCGAGTTGTTGCGCGCCCTCAGGCAGATTCGCATCGGCCCATGGGCGGCCGCGACGTGCTGGATGGCTCTGGCGAGTCTGTTGGATGCACTGGCGGCGCGATCGATCTTCGGCGCGCTTGGCATTCGCCTGGCGTTCGTCGACGTGCTTCGGATCAACTACCGGGCTTACTTCTTCTCGTTCCTCGGGGCGCTGCCAGGCGGCATTTCGCGCTGGGCCGGCATGGCGGGACCTCAGAAGCGGGGCCCCGAGGCGTTCACCGGGATCCTGCTGGAGCGCTTTCTGCGCATCGCCGCCCTGGTGCCCGTCTGCCTCTTGGGGTTCTGCCTGCAGTCCGCGTCCCGATTCACATCACTGGAGTACCGCGGGTATGTGCTCGGTCTCGCTTTGCTGGGCGCGGCCATACTGCTGGTAGCCATCCTGGCATTCGGTCACCGCAGGTCGCGCGTGCCCGGAGCTCCCGGAACAAGTGGACAGGGCGCGGTGGCCCGCGTCACGGCGGACCTGCGCGTCGTGTGGGAGGAGCTGCCCAGGCGCCGACCGTCCTGGCTGTCAGCTTGGGCGACGCTGGTGTTGCGCGCGCTTGCCAGCATTCCCACGCTCGTGCTGCTCATGGCCGCCTTGGATGTGCCGGTGCGCACGGCGGACGCCCTGTGGGTCGCCTCCATGACGAACCTGGCGCAGGTGGTGCCTGTGAGCGTTTGCGGGTTGGGCGTGCGCGAGGGGACACTCGTTTACCTGCTGGCCAAACACGGCGTGTCCTCCGAGCAGGGGCTGCTGATCGGGCTGCTTTGGTTCTGGGCCGCGGCGGTACTGGGGGTCGCGGGCGGAGTGTGGTTCGTGGCCGGCCGCTTGCGCCGGGTCCGTATGGTTGACAGGCGGCGTCTAAAACGGTAAGTTTCATGAAAACGTAAAAGTTTGAAAGGCGCTTGCGGGGCGGTGAAAGGGATGGCGGAAGGCAACACCTCGACGATGGCGCAGAAGCGTCGGCTGGTCGGCATAGGGGGTCGGCTCGCGCAGGAATTCGGGTTCAGCCGTGTGGCGGGCGAGGCGCTGGCGTGCCTCTATCTGACGGATGGCGAGGTGTCGCTGGACGCGCTGGAACGTGAGCTTGGGCTGAGCAAGGCGGCGGTGAGTCTGGCGACGACGCAGTTGGAGCGTCTGGGCTTGGCGCAACGGGTGCGGAAGGCCGGTGACCGCAGGCGCTACTACCGCAGCGCGGACGACATCGGCTCGGCGCTGCGGCAGGGCATCATGACCTTCGCGCGCGAGAAAATGGCGTTGCTGGCGACCAAGCTGCAGCAGGCGGATGAGGAATTGAAGAGTGTCAAACAGGATGCGGACGCGCGCTTCCTGACGGCGCGCGTGGCGCGCATGCGAGATCTGAACCGGCGCGCGGCGCGTCTGCTGGACAGTCCGTTGGTTAAAATGTTCGCCAAACTCGGTTAGCAAGCGATGCACACCACCGTCATCCGCGCCAACGCCCCTTGGTGGCGCCTCAACCTCCCGGAAGTCTGGGAGTACCGCGACCTTCTGCGCATGCTGACGCTGCGCGACCTGACCTCCATCTACAAGCAGACCGTTCTCGGCCCCGTCTGGTTCTTCATCCAACCGCTGTTCACGTCCGTAGTGTTCGCGGTAGTCTTCGGCAAGGTTGCCGGAATCGCCACCGACGGCACGCCGAAACTGGTCTTCTACATGTGCGGCACCGTGCTCTGGAACTACTGCGCGGGCTGCTTGACGCAAAGCGGCACGACGCTGGCAGCGAACCTGAACCTGCTGACCAAGGTCTATTTTCCCCGGCTGGTCATGCCGCTAACGGCCGTGCTCGCCAATCTCGCGCATGCCCTGCTCAACCTCGCCATGTTCCTGGGCTTCTACCTCTATTTCCTGCTGTTCCGTGAAACGCCGATGGCGCCGCGGGCCGCGCTGTGGGCTTTCCCGTTGCTGCTGCTGCAGTGCGCCGCGCTGGGCCTGGCCGTGGGGCTCTGGGTCTCGAGCATGACGGTGAAGTACCGCGACCTGCGTTTTGCCCTGCCCTTCCTGACGCAGCTCTGGATGTATGCCACGCCGATCGTCTGGCCGGCGTCGCTGGTGAAGCAACCGTTGCTGAAGAGCTGTCTCTGGCTCAACCCAATGGCCTTCGTGGTCGAGTGCGCCCGCTGGATGTTCACCGGGGCAGGCGAGGTGACGTGGCGCGCCGGCGCGATCAGCGTGTCGGTCACGTTGCTGCTCCTGGTCAGCGGGTTGTTCGTGTTCAACCGCGTGCAGCGAACGTTCGTGGATACCATCTGACCGCGACCACGCCGGAAACCGCCATGCATAGTCCCCGTCCAACCGCCATCGCGCTCCGCGATATCTCCAAGTGCTACAAGCTTGGTACGATCGGGCGGCACACGCTTGTGGACGAGACCCAGTATTGGTGGCACCGCCTGCGCGGGCGCGACCCGCGCGAGCACATGGCCAAGGTGGGGCAGGGCGCGCCGCCAGACGCGGCCAAGGGCGACGGCGACGGACTGTTCTGGGCGCTCAAGGACGTGTCGTTCGACATCCAGCAGGGGGAAGTGGTCGGGGTTGTCGGCCGCAACGGCGCCGGCAAGTCCACGTTGCTCAAACTGCTCGCGCGCATCACCGAACCGACGTCCGGCGAAGCCGTCATTCAAGGGCGCGTGACCAGCCTGCTGGAAGTCGGCACGGGCTTTCATCCTGAACTGACCGGCCGCGAAAACGTGTACATGAACGGCACGATCATGGGCATGAAGAAGCGCGAAATCGCCGCCAGGTTCGACGAGATCGTGGCCTTTTCCGAGATCGGGAAGTTCATAGATACCCCCGTGAAGCGCTACTCGAGCGGCATGTACGTGCGCCTGGCGTTCGCCGTGGCCGCGCACCTGGACTCCGAGATCCTGCTGCTGGACGAAGTGCTTGCCGTCGGCGACGCCGCGTTCCAGAAGAAGTGTCTTGGCACGATGAACACCGCCTCGCGGTCAGGGCGCACGATTCTCTTTGTCAGCCACAACCTGCAGGCCGTGCGGACGCTCTGTCCGAGTTGCCTGCTGGTCGAGGATGGACGCGTTCAGGGCCCCATGCCGACAGACGAAATCCTGCATCGCTACGCGACGCTCGGACAGGGCGGTCCCTGCTCCTGGTGGCGTCCGAGCGCTCCCAAGGCGGTGGCTGAGGCCTGGTTGACGCAGGACGGCAAGCTTGCGGCCAACGTATCCATGTCGCGGCCGTTCGAGATCGGGCTGCGGCTGACCGCCGCCGTGGCGTCTCAGCCGACGCACGTCGGCATCGAGATCGCCAACGAACAGGGCTACGTGATTCACCATTCGGCGGATTTGTTCGGCGACAGCACCGACGGCGACTGGCGCCGGGGACACCGCCTGGTGAGCGTGCCGGCCGATGCGCTGTTTGCCGGCCGCCACCGTCTGTCGCTGCAGGTCTGGGATGCGGAACACGGACTGCTCGAGAGGGTGATGGATGTTCTGGACTGGCAGGTGGTCGCCGATCGGCCGGTGTTCGCCACCTACCCGCCCTCTGTTTGGCGGGGCTTGACCGGACCGGCGCTGTTGTCATGGTCTCACATGGCGTCGCTGGAGGCGCCCGGGCGGGACACCGCGGGAGTGGCATCGTGAGACGCTTGCTGCGGAAAGCATTCAGGGTCGCAGACCGTGCGTTGCGGCCGCGCCGGCATGGCCGCGCCCAGGCCGTCAAGGATCCCTGGCCAGAGGGGCAGGGCCGGCGTGAGGTCTTCGCGCACATTCATCGGATCAATCACTGGGGCGATGCCGAGAGTCGTTCCGGACCGGGGTCCGCCCTGACGGCCACGCGCGCCGTGCGGGCCGCGCTGCCGCGGCTCTGGACGCGGCTGGGCACCCGCGTGGTGCTCGATGCGCCCTGTGGCGACTACAACTGGTTTTCCGCCCTGCCGCGCGGCGCTGCGCCTGTGTATATCGGCGGTGACATCGTGCCCGCCATTGTGGCGGCTAACCAGACCCGTTACGGCGACGCGCGGACACGCTTCATGGTCCTGGATATTGTGGACGACCCGCTGCCGCAAGCAGATTTCTGGTTGTGCCGCGACTGCCTGTTCCACCTGCCGGAGGCTGACGTATTGAAGGTGTTGCGCAACTTCGCGCACAGCGGAATCGCGTATCTGTGCGCCACGATCCATCCCGACTGCGCCGCCAATACCGACATTGCGCCGGGCGGTTTCAGACCATTCAACCTGGAGCTTCCCCCGTACCGACTCGGCAAGGCTCTGGAGTACATTCAGGAGGATCCGATCGAGAACCACCTGACTCGCCAATTGGCCCTTTGGGACCGCGCGTCAGTCGCCCGCGTCATGGAGAACGCGGAAGCATGAGCGAAGTGCGCCATATCGCCTTCGCGGCGGACGCGGCGTACGAACCGCCTCTGCGCGTGCTGTGGATGTCGCTTTTTGCTCACCACGCGCCAGGCACGCTCGTGTTGCATCTGATCCACGACGGATGGTCCCAGGCCAGGCAGGCGTCGTTGCTGGAGTTCGCCGCGCGACACGGCGCCCGCGCTTGTCTGCATGCCGCTGCGCCTGCCTGGACCGACGGTCTGCCGGTCAATGCGGACTTTCCGTCCGCCCTGCAATATTACCGCCTGTATGTGGACGCGATCCTGCCGGAAGATGTCGGTCGTGCGCTCTATCTCGACGTCGACACGCTGGCGTGCGGCAATCTGGAACCGCTTTTCGAGACGGATTTGGGCGGCGCGGTGGCGGGCGCCGCCGTGGACCTCGACAGTCGTGCGGCGGTCGCGCGCCTCGGGTTGCCGCCGGACGCCGCGTACTTCAATTCGGGCGTTCTCCTGATAGACCGCCGCGGCTGGTCGCAAGGCCGCGTGGTCGAGCGAGTGCGTCAGTACCTGCGTACGCATGCGGCCGATCCGGCGCGATGGCGCTATCCGGACCAGGATGCCCTGAACGTGGCGCTGGCGGGACGTTGGACTCCGCTGGCGCCGCGATGGAACTGCTACGCCGTGTACCGGCTGCACTATCCGAACGACCTTTCGGCCGACCGCCGGGCGGCGTGCCGCGCGCCGGGCATACTGCATTTCACGGGACCGGAGAAACCGTGGCTGGGCTCTTGCGCTCCGCCTTACCGGCGCCATTACCGTGCGCTCGCGCGCCGGGCCGGAGTGCGCGTCCCATGTCCGTGGGGCTGGCACGCGTGGATGCGGCGCTGGACCAAGGAGCGCGAACTACACCGCATGCGCGTCCTGCATAAGGAGGCAGGACTGGGCGATGACTTCTGAGAGCAAGGAGCCGGTCTGCGCGCCCGATGGACGTCTGCACATCGCCTGCGCCGCGGACGAACGCTACGTTCGTCCGCTGTGCGGGATGCTCAGTTCGCTTTTCGCGCATAACGACGCTCGCGTCGTCACGCTGCACGTGCTGACGGACGGGCTATCCGCGCCGGTGCGCGCGCGGTTCGAGGGCTGGCTGGATAGGCAGGGAAGCGCGCACGAACTGTTGCAGGTGCCCGCGGCGCGCTTTGGCAACCTGCGGCTTCACTACCAGCATTTCTCCACGGCGGTCTTCTTCCGTATCCTGATTCCGGAACTGATCGCTTCCGTCGAGCGCGTACTGTACCTGGATGCGGACATTCTGGTGCGCCGCTCG